>CAMAMD010000058.1 GCA_945836785.1 uncultured Clostridium sp. | reverse complement strand
ATTTATGAGGTCAACATGAATGATATGACACAAAATACATTGGTATATGGTCTTCCATCGGAGAAATATATTGTATCAGAGAACCGTAAAATAGTTGCATACCCGGACAATGCATCGGACGAGCTTGTAACAGGACTGGTTGTCCACAATTTTGAGACGGGTGAAGTATATACGGAAGCGGGAAGTGAGAAAGACAGATTGTTGGCGCTGGGATTTGTGAATAACGATTTGATTTATGGGGTCGCTGATGAAGGTGATATCATTATTTCGAGTGATAAAGAGGCAATTCTTCCGCTATATAAATTATATATTATATCAGCAAATGGAGAAGTGATAAAGGAGTACGATAAAAACGGAATCTATATCATGAATGCCAAAGTTGAGGAGGACAAAATATATTTACAGAGAGCGGTGAAACAAAATCGGTTTTTTGAAAGCTGTGAGGCAGATTTTATTTCCTACAAGCAGGAGGAGCAGAAGGACAATCTGAGTTTGGTATACAACTATGACAATATTGAAAAAAATCGTCTGGATATTGTATTTCCCGACAATATATACATTAGCGAATCCATAAAAAGAGTTATGACAAAAAATAAAAAAGAGGATGACTACGCTGAGCTTGAGGTGAAAACAACTGTCAATGCAGATACATTTTATGTCTTTAATAATGCAGGCTATAAGGGAGAGTATAACAGTGCAGGGCGGGCGATTCTTGCAGTAGGGAATGAAAATGCCGGTCTGGTTGTAGATAGCAATGGAAATACAATATATCGTTCCATTGCGGCAATAAAATACAATACGATTGCAGATAAAATTAAGGAGCAGCCGTGTAATGCATTGGAGGATACTCTGCTTACGTGTGCATATATGTGTATTGAGTATGAAAACAGGAATATAGAATATGCCGATATTATGGCATGTGAGAGCTGGGAACATGCATTTGAAGAATATACCCTTGGAGTGGGTGTGAATATATCTGGAATTGATTTGGATACTGCACTATATTTTTTGGATAGAGATGTGCCTTTTGCGGCATGTATTGATGATGGAAGATATGTCCTTGTAATCAGTTACAACTCCACCCATATCAGATATTATGATCCGATATTGGATGAAGAAGTAAAAGTTACAAGAGCAAGTTTCAAGAAAAGTTTAAGTATGCAAGGAAATACGATGTATACTTATACGTCCCAATAGCCTTCCAATGTTGCGAAGTAGTCCTCCGGGGTCTCTGCACGACGGATTTGCTTTACGGAACCATTTTCGCATAGCAGCAACTCGGCGGACTTTAATTTTCCATTGTAGTTATATCCCATGGCAAAACCATGTGCACCGGTATCATGGATAACCAGATAATCCCCCATGTCAATTTTCGGCAACTTGCGGTCTATAGCAAACTTGTCATTGTTTTCACATAAAGACCCTGTTACATCATAGGTATGATCACAAGGTGCATTTTCTTTTCCGAGAACAGTAATATGATGATATGCTCCGTACATGGCAGGACGCATCAGGTTGACAGCACATGCATCTACCCCGATATACTCTTTGTGAATGTGCTTTTCATGAATTGCCTGTGTGACCAGATGCCCGTATGGAGCCAGCATAAATCTTCCCAATTCTGTGAAAATACTGATGTTGCCGAGGCCGGCAGGTTCCAGTACTTCCTGATATACCTTATGAACGCCTTCGCCGATGGCAAGAATATCATTTGGTTCCTTGTCCGGTGTATAAGGAATTCCGACACCACCAGACAGGTTGATGAAACTTAATTCAATTCCGGTTTTTTCTTTTAATTCAACAGCTACTTCAAACAGGATTTTGGCAAGTGTCGGATAATATTCGTTTGTAACTGTATTACTTGCCAGAAATGAATGGAGACCGAAACGTTTTGCTCCGGCATCTCTAAGCTCTGTATATGCCTGAAACAGTTGCTCTTTTGTCATGCCATATTTCGCATCACCAGGATTGTCCATAATTGTTGTAGATATGGAAAAAGTTCCACCCGGATTATAACGGCAGCAGATTGTTTCGGGGATGCCACAGGTGTCTTTCAAAAACTGGACATGTGTATAATCATCCAGGTTTATGTTAGCACCCAGTTTTCTTGCCAGCTCAAATTCTTTTGCCGGGGTGTCATTGGATGAAAACATAATATCAGAGCCTGTAACACCTACTTTTTCTGCCATCAGAAGCTCCGTATAGGATGAGCAGTCACAACCGCAACCCTCTTCTTTTAAAATTTTAAGGATGGTAGGATTAGGAGTGGCTTTCACTGCAAAGTACTCTTTGAATCCCGGATTCCAGGCAAACGCCTGCTTTAACTTTCTGGCATTTTCACGGATTCCTTTTTCATCGTAGATATGAAAAGGGGTCGGATATGTCTTAACGATTTCTTCAATCTGTTCTTTTGTAACAAATGGTTTTTTCATATATGTGCCTCCTTCGTGTATATTCAGTCTCCTTTAATCTATTGTTAAAATCCTTGTTTGTCAATAGATTATCGAAAAAAGGTTTGAAAATACGAGGGATAAATGATAAAATAATATGTCTGTATACAGGGAGAGAAGTACAAAAGAAAAGCTTACAATAAATTATGTCAGGAGTGTAAAAAATGTCGGCGGAAGGTATAAGTTATGACAATATGTTTATTCGGATGTTAAGCAGATTAGGTGATGCCATGTTGCTGTCGCTGCTATTTGTTGTATGTTCAATTCCGATTGTTACGATTGGGGCTTCATTGACGGCCCTGTACTACACGGCAATGAAAGGAATTACATTGGATGGCGGATATGTGTTCAAGTATTTTATGAAGAGCTTTAAAGAAAACTTTAAGAAATCCACACTTATGTGGCTGGCTTTTCTGCTTGCTTTTATTGTATTTGGAGTAGATGTGTGGTTTTGGTACCAGCAATTTACACCGGGAGGTTTTACGGTGGCAAACGTGTTGTTGGTCTTCAGCATTATATTGCTGGCGTTGACGTTCTTTATGTTTCTGTATGCTTTTCCGCTTCAGGCAAAATTTGAGAACACGATACGGGTACAGCTTAGAAATGCGTTCCTTTTATCAGTAAAATATTTCCCGACAACTTTGCTGATTACTGTTATCACGGCGGTTATCGTGTGGTCATTTTATTATCAGCCTGCGATTGCTATTGTGGGATACGCCATGGTGGGGTTTGGCGCAGTGGGTTATCTTTATGCATATTTCATGTTAAAGTGCTTTAAGCCTTATCTTCCGGAAGAGGAGGAACATGATGATGAATGGTATCTTGAGGACGAAGACGATGAAGAGAATGAAGGTGACGAGGAATCTGAAAATGAAGATGATGAAAAATCTGAGGATGCAGTCACTGAAACCAAGAACCATGAGGAATCAGAAACTGCTGGGGATGAAGATAATGTAGAACATGAAGATGACACAGAAAAAAAGGAAGAAAATGATTCAGTTGTGACAAAAATATAAGGGAATACTACATTAAGACAATAAGTCATATATCTTATTGCCTTAATATAATATTCCCTGTATGACAGAGTTTGTTTAGTATTTCACAGGCTCGTCATATTCAACACCCTGTGTATCCACAGTCACAGACTTGATAACCTGATCTTCAAGTGGTCTGTCGCCGTAACCGGTCGGAACAGTCGCAATCTTGTCTACAATATCCATACCCTCTGTTATCTTTCCGAAAGCGGCATAAGCTCCGTCGAGATGCGGACTTGTTTTATGCATAATAAAAAATTGAGAACCGGCAGAGTTTGGCATCATGGAACGTGCCATAGACAAAACACCTGGCTCATGTTTTAATGTGTTACTAAAACCATTCTGAGAGAATTCACCTTTGATGGAGTAACCCGGGCCGCCCATACCGGTACCCTCCGGACAGCCACCCTGAATCATGAACCCCTCTATAACACGATGGAATATCAAACCATCATAAAATCCTTTCTGAATCAGTGAAATAAAATTGTTGACAGTATTCGGCGCAATATCAGGATATAATTCAAATTTCATCACATCCCCGTTTGCCATAGTCATAGTTACAATTGGATTTGCCAAATTTATCATCCTTTCTTGAATTTTTATATAAAAGATGGTACTATAATAACATTAATGTATAATTACTTCAAGTATGTAAATTTTTGAGACATTATGTAAACTAGAAAATAAGAGGTATGTATTGTGGTACGATTTATAAAAGGCATAATTTTAACAGTTGCAGTCGTGTTGCTCTGTGTGCAGGTATACGATTATGGAAAAGGTTTTTATGATGAATACATGGATGAATATAAAGGGATGGAAAGCACGCAGGGAGTAGATGTTGTAGTGGAGATTCCGCAAGGGGCATCTGCGGAGGAAATTGCATCCATTCTGAAAGATGCAGGCCTGATTAAATATGAGAGTGCATTTACACGGAGACTTCAAGATTCAGAATACAGGGGAAGACTGCAGAGTGGAACATATACATTGAATACAGGAATGACTACGTTGGAAATGATGGCAGTTATGTCACCGGTTGCAGATGCTACAACGCCGATAGATAAGCTTGTGGTACCTGAAGGATATACGGTTGAAATGATTGCAGCAAAATGTGAGGAGCAGGGTATCTGCACAGCACAGGAATTTTTAAATGCTGCGCAATCGGTTACGACAACTGATTTCCCGTATCTGGAAGATGTTCCGACCGGAGCGGATGTAGAGTATAAGATTCAGGGATATCTTTTCCCGGCAACTTACGATATATATACCACAACGACAGCAGAATCGCTTGTTGAGTGGATGTTGCAGACATTTGAAAATTATTATACAGAGGATTTACAGCAGAGGGCGGCAGAACTCGGCTATTCATCCTATGATGTGGTTACGCGTGCTTCTATCGTCGAGAGGGAAGCAAAGGTGGATGATGAGCGTGCAATGATTGCGGGCGTTATCAATAATCGTCTGAAAAATGGTATGCTGCTGCAGATGTGTCCAACAGTGCTGTATCCTTTGACACATGGTATGTATGATCAAAGTCAGGTTTATTATACGGATTTGGAATTGGATTCCCCGTATAATACCTATATGTATTCTGGCTTGCCGGTGGGACCGATATGCAATCCGGGAATAGCTTGTATTAACGCCGTATTATATCCGGCCGAACACAATTATCTCTATTATCACGTCAGTGATGAAGAGGCGGGAACACATGTATTCACAGAAACATATGAAGAACATGTTGACACACAGATAATTGGCGGACCAAACGGTGTTCCTGAAAGCGGAAATGATGATTCGGAATAAAAATAAACATTAGGAGGGAAGACTATGAGAACATTTAACTTCAAGGCAAGGTACATTGGCAATGAGAAGTATCTGACTTACACAATGGGAGCTGAGTGTGAGCTGGATGAGGATGTCCTTGACTATTGTGAAGAAAATGCATTAAAAGAATTGGTGGGGATCATATATGAGGAGGATGATGATTACGATTATCTGACTTACAATATTACTGATTTGATTTCTCTGGAGGAGTATATCAAGTCTGATATGACATGCGAGAAAGTACTGAACATTCTTAGAAATGTTGCAAGTAATCTGATTTCGTTGAAAGAACAGGCTATTCATTTGTCATATGTATTGTTAAACAAAGGATTTATGTTTATAGATACAAATAACTACAATATATCATTTATATGTCTTCCTGTTGAGAGTAAGGGTTCGGTGGCCGTTGAATTCAAGGGCTTTGTAAGACAGCTTTTGGCCAACATGAGATACGACGTGGATGAGGATCTTAATTATGTTGGAAAATTACTGACATATATTAACAGTGACAATTTTAATTTGCGTGGACTGATTGGCTTGACCGAGGCATTGATGGATGAGGCGGGTATTACACATGACGAGGCCGGTGCAATCGATGCAGGTGGAGTTGAAGTGGTTAGTGGAGAAGAAAGTGAAACAGAATCCGAACCGGAAGAAAATAAAGTTGCCGATTTCATGAATTCCCTGAACGGTCAGGATGAGGTTCTGCCAGAGATTGGCGATGATGAGGAACCGGAAGAAGAGGATGAAGAAATCAATGCGGATGAGGAACTTGACAGTATTTTACCGGCAGGCATGCAGGTGAAGGAAGAACCGGAACCTGAGAAATCAACAGAGGAACCGGAGCTCGATGTAAAGACAGTGGAAGTTTCACCAGAAGAGGTTCAGAAGCAGGAAACAGAATCGGAGACTGAGGCGAAGGAGACGACAGAGAAAGCCGAAACGGAGTCGGAGTCGGATGAGGAAAAAACGAAAGAACAGGTTCAAAAGAAAGTACAGCAAAAAGAAACGGATGTAGACCTGATCAAAGACAGAATTAAGAAGTTGGTTGGGGATGTCCCGGCAACAAGTAAAAGCGGAGAACCTAAAGCAATCAATTCACTTGAAGAATTGGATGAGTTTTTGGAGAGTAAACCGCCTGTAGTTAAGAAGAATGTAGTAAAAGTAAACAGAGCTGCTATTATTCAGAATGTGGCTGCTGAACATGAAAGCGAGGAGGCGGCAGCAGCTGCACAGCGGGCTGACGAGGGTGATGTTCCGGTTATTGAAGACATATATGAGGACATGAATGTCGAAAAGGAAGAGAAAGAGAAACCTAAGAGCAGATCCATTTTAAGTAAAACAGTTGCGGACACTCCAAAAACAAATACACTTCTCAATGCGCCAAAGGCAGTTCCGTATTTGATCCGTGTAAATACAGAAGAAAGAATTATGTTGAATAAGCCGATATTTAAAATCGGAAAAGCCAGCAGAGGTGTAGATTACACTGTAGATGGAAATGGAGCAATCAGTCGTCAGCATGCGGTTATTTTACAGAAAGATGGAGTGTGCTTTATTAAAGACAACAAATCGACGAATCATACATATGTTAATGGGAAAGTGGTAGAAGACGGTGTTGAAGAAATACTGACACATGATTCTATGATTAAATTGGGTGACGAAGAGTTTATATTTAAAATAAGATAATTGTGCTTGTTCACTGTGGCACCATAGCATTTGAAAATAATATACGAAAAATTGACTAGAATTTTACATATTTCTGATAGTTATAATTTTTCTGCTTTTATAATATTTAGCGTGAGTTAATCATTTTCATAGTTGATGATGGTGTCAAATGTCGTTTTAGAAATAAGTACATTAATGGTTATGAAGGGAAAACTATATTAATTGTATTAGGGAGGAAATTATGAAGAAAACAGATTTGGTTGTATCAAAGCAAAACAATGTTGACGCCATTAAATATGTTTTGGGAGCTGCAGATGTGTATGATGATCGTGCTGCAGATAAAATTGCCCAGCTAAGTAATGCCATTCCAATCCAATATCAGGATGAGGACGGTAAAAGGTCTGTAACAGCATATGCCCATGAAGATACCACGTTGGAAACATTTATGAAAAATACACTTACGAAGCGAGATGTGCTTTGTGTGTTAAGTGGATTGGTGGCTGTATTTGAAATTGGGGCACAGGGAATTCCGGTCAGTTATGTTGTGAAAGATGCTGCATACATATATGTCAACAAAGAAAATTTGAGCATAAAGGCAGTTTTAATCCCGATTAAGCAGGATGTCATGCCACTTGCGGAGATACCTGTATTTTTCCGTGATGTTATATCCAACATGCGTTTTGATGAAATGGATACTGACAATTATGTTGCAAAGCTTTTGACGGCGATTAATTCAGATGATTTTTCAGTAGGTAAATTGAAATCACTTGTGGATTCCATGTTGGAGGAAATGGGGCTCTTTATCAGCAAAGAAAATGGGCTGATGGGAATGTCGGCAGGCGGAGCAAAGACACCAAACAGAGAAGTAAAAGTAAATAAACTTGGTGTAATAAATAATATGAGACCACAGGGACAGATGAATCAGGGGCAACCTCCAATGGGGCAGATGCCAATGAACGGAGGTCAGCCGCCAATGGGACAGATGCCGCAGATGCAAATGAATCCGGGTCAGGCACCACAGCCAATGGCAGGACAGCCACAAATGGGACAGATGCCACAGATGCCG
>CAMAMD010000057.1 GCA_945836785.1 uncultured Clostridium sp. | reverse complement strand
CAAACGGTTTTCCTCCATTATCCATATATACATGCCATATGACCTTCGTGTGACAGCTCCCGCTCTGTTTTGATATCATCTACCAGTCACGCTTTTCGATTGGTACATATTCCTTATGCACACCGACAAATTTGTATGCCGGTCTGATTATCTTTCCGTTATTTACAAGCTCCTCTATTCTGTGAGCAGACCATCCGGAGATTCTAGATATAGCAAATATCGGTGTAAAAATCTCCATCGGCAGCTTCAGCATAGAATATACGAAACCACTGTAAAAATCCACATTTGCACAAACCGTTTTAAATGTTCGTCTCTGCTTTCCAATCAGATCTGCCGCAATCCGCTCTACCCTGTCATACAATGCAAACTCGTCTTCAAGCCCTTTTTCCTCTGACAGCTTTTTCGCATATTGTTTCAGAATGACCGCTCTTGGATCAGACTCGCTGTAAACAGCATGTCCCATACCATAAATCAAACCTGAATGGTCAAATCCTTTTCTGTCAAGCAATGTCATCAGATACTCACTCAGCTCATCCTCGTTTTCCCAATCCTTGACATGCTCTTTCAGATCATTAAACATCTGCTGTACCTTAATGTTCGCTCCACCATGTCTCGGTCCTTTCAGTGAACCCAAAGATGCAGCAACCGTAGAATAGGTGTCTGTTCCTGTGGAGGTCAATACGTGTGTGGTAAATGTGGAGTTATTACCACCACCATGCTCTGCATGTATAACCAGACACACATCCAGCACCTTTGCTTCCAACTCCGTATACTTACCATCCGTTCGTAACAGCCTGAGTATATTCTCTGCTGTTGACAAACCTTTCTTTGGTCTGTGTATAACAAGACTCTTATCCAAATAATAATGTCTATATGCCTGATATCCATATGCCGCCATAACCGGGAACTGTGCAATCAACTGCAAACACTGCATCAAAACATTTTTGATATCCAGATTATTCGGATCCGGATCGTACGTATACAGCGTCAACACACATTTCTGTAAAACATTCATCATATCACGGCTCGGTGCCTTCATGATAACATCTCGATTAAATGATTCCGGCAGTTGTCTCAAATCCTCCAGCACGTCAATAAAGCTTTCCAGCTGTGCTGCTGTAGGAAGTTCTCCGAACAACAACAAATAGGTTGTTTCCTCAAATCCATATTTGCTGTTCCGAAAGCCTTGAACCAACTCCTGGACTTCATATCCCTGAAAATACAATTCTCCGGGAATCGGTACACGTTCGCCTTCTACGACCTTAAAGCCCATTACATCAGATACTTCCGTCAAACCTGTAAGTACACCCCGGCCATTAGAATCTCTAAGACCTCTTTTTACGTTGTACTCTTCATACAGGTTTAAATCGATTTTCCCTGAATCATTACAAAAGCGCACGTATTCATCCAAAATCTGGTCAAAATTAACTTCTGCCATATAATCATCTCCTCTTTTTTGAATACGCAATTCACGAACATCCGTCTATGAATCACTATTTTATGTCATCCACATAATGTGAGTATGTATAATCATCCACAATTCCTGTCTCCGGATCTGCATAGGCCGATATACTTACACTCTCTCCCGCATCAAAATTAAACTGTGAAACATAATACGATATAAACGTAGAGTACTCATCCTTCGAATAATCATCTTCTCCCAAATCACTGTACAATGACTCGAATACCGTGTAAGAATCACCCAGTTTAATTCCACCCGGGAAAATAACTTCAAAGTCACAATAACTTAACTCGGCTCCTATCGTAGTTATATATGCATTGACCGGCAATATAGCATTACTGGTGAAATTTTCAAGTGTAACACTAATCTTACTACCATTTTTCTGCAGTTCTGTATAACAAGTACTATTTGCCAAAATATAATCATCCGTAGCAGAATCCAAAGTCCATCCATTTGCTGTCAGCTCTGCAACCGGTACCGGAAGTTGGTAATTAACCCCATCCAGCGTTATAATGTGATCAAAACGATCTGTACTTGCTGCTGACGGTGCCACATAATGACTATTAATTTCCGGCGGTGCAGTCTCAATATCAGATGGATTTACATCTAATCCCTCCGGTGCCTGTGTGTTAATCAGGGAAATTCCTGTCAAAACACCATCGTTCAATTCCAGATCCATACCATCCATATAATCATCTCCTGCATAATCAAGAGAAATATAGGAATCATCAAATCTGTAATCCGGTGCACCATAGGTCTGCTTAATCGTGTTCTCATCTGCTTCCCAAAGTCTGATTCCGCCTGCGAGCTCTATTACAACATCATCACTGATGTCATAATAAGTTGCATCTATTTCTACACCAACAACAAAGCATTGATCAATTGACGCTTCACTCAAGCCAAAGTTTGCAACGACGGCACTCATTTCGATTCTGTCATTGTAGAAGCTTGTGTAATCCCAATCGCCGGCTGCAATGTTGGTCGGCAAATTGTTTGATTTCCACCCCTGATTCTTCCATTCCGCATATGGAATCGGGAACTGATAAATCGTACCATCAATATTTATCATGTAATCATGCCAGTCATCAGACAATGCATCCGGCCATGTATATTGATAAACATTACCATCCACCGGCTCTGCCTCTGTCGTTGTTACCTCCGTCGTCGTATCTGTGCTGCCATCCGTATCTGTTGAAATAGCCTCCGTTGTCTCCGTCGTCGTTTTCTTATCATCGTCACCCTTACCGAGTACAAGCACAAGAACAACTGCTAATATGATGACCGCAGCGATTCCACCTATAATAAACCACAACGTCTTCTTATTTCCGGTCGTTTTTCCATTCTCAGTATTCTCCGGTTGCATACTGAGATGCATGGACTGCTGGGACAGAGATGCCGGATTTGCAAATGCCGCTGCACCAGCATTCGGAGTATTCATTCCCATCGGTGCAATCGGCGCCGTTCCATATAAATCATTTAACAGCTGTCCGATATTCTGATAGCGGTCAGGCACTTTAACTGCCAGACCTTTTGCAAGAACAGCCTCTGTTCTCGGAGAAATCTGCACGCCCCACGCCGATGGTGAAACATATTCATCGTTTTCCATTCGCTCCACACTGTTCGGTGGGATCTGACCCGTAAGCATCTTATACATGGTTGCACAAAGGCTGTAAACATCCGTCCAAGGTCCCTGATTTCCTTTTGCATAATACTGCTCAGGCGGGGCATAACCATGTTTCAAAATAACCGTATATGTCTTATCTGTCTCAGCAGACTGCCCCCTGGCGGAGCCAAAATCTATAAGCTTTATCTTTCCGTCACCGGTAACCATGATATTATCAGGGCTGATGTCCCTGTGCACAAGTCCACTGTTATGAATTTGATACAGAGATTCCAATACCGGTTTCATCAGTGCAAGCACTGTAGCCTCCGGCAATTTTCCTCCTGCGTTATTCAAATATTCTTTCAAATTTATACCATTTATATACTCCATAACGATATATCCGGTACCATTCTCATAAAAGAAATCTTTTACAGACACAATACCCTGAAGCTGGTAAAATTTTGAAAGATTTTGAGCCTCCTCAACATAACGCTTAAGCCCTTTGTCATATATTTCTTTCTGTGCGTCATGCGGAAATACCTGCGTTGTTCCATTTTCTCCGCTGGTGTCTCTGCTCGCCAGACTCTCAGGAAAATATTCCTTAATTGCAATATAGGTCTGAAGATTCAAATCCCAGCCTATGTATGTAATACCAAATCCACCAACGCCAATCACTCGCCCAATCATATACTTATTCTGTAATACAGAAAAAGGTCTCAGGCAGGTGGTTTTTTCCTCATATTTTCCAATCTCAAATCCACAAAACGGGCAGGTATCCTCATTCCCCGGAAGGGCCTGCATACAATTCGGACAATGGTCATATTTCATTTGCATATCTTTTCCTCCCACATACGGTAATCAAACCGAACTCACATTATGCTACATAATCCCAAAACACTATTGGGATATTATAACAAAGTTAATTGAATTAAACAAGTCGTTTCGAGTATGGCACCTCCTTTTTTAATTAATTTAAGTTTCAGAAATCAATTACATATTTTTCATAAGCATTAATAACACGGGTCTCATTATAAAAAGACTCTCTTTTAAAATCTCTTCCATAATTAATATGTACATGTCCATGTACAAATAATTTTGGCTTAAATGTATCCATGACCTCTATAAATGCCTGAAATCCTGTGTGTGGCAAATCTTCGCTGTCATTTAACCGATAGGCCGGTGCATGCGTAAGCAAAATATCTATGCCGCCATTCTTCTTAATCTTTCTTTTGAGTTTCTTCACCCGTTTCCGCATTTCCTCCTGCGTATATTGCTGGGGGCCGTAATTATAACTCATGCATCCCCCCAGCCCCATGATTCTGATTCCCTGATAATTATAGACGTCATCATCAATGCAAATACATCCGTCCGGCGGCGTATCCTCATAGCAATAATCATGATTTCCATGTATATATAAAACAGGTACTTTCGCAAAGGTTGCGAGGAAAGACAGGTACTGCGGTGCCAAATCTCCGCAGGACAAAATTAAATCTATTCCATCCAGTTTTTGTTTTTCAAAATAATCCCAATAATATTTTGATTCTTCGTCTGCAAGCAACAAAATTCTCATCTGTATCTATAACCTTTCTACACCGTGTCCGTAATGCCTTTCAATTCTACAATGGACTTTGCCTCATCCTTAAGCTCCTCTATCTCTGGTATCTCGCCGACCACATTATCCACCAGCCAGCTCATCTTCATCAAATCCTCAGGGGCCATAATGACTCCTTCCTCGTTTTTAATCAATCCGTCCTGACCACGGATAATACCCTCAAACGGATGAAATTCATTTTTAATCATCAGACTCTTAATCAAGTCTACGATACGCTTCGTTCCTTCAGGAAGCTTTTGCGAATATATAATATCAACCACACCTGCGGATAATCCCCACCAGTAATTGATTGGCATATCGCCGTTTTCTCCCTCCTGTTGAAATGTGCCGTTCAGAACACCGTCAAGAAGCTTCTCATAAAATACGCCCCACTGATACACAGGCATCGCAACATTGACCGGATTTTTATCCTCAATACAATACAGACCAAATTCTCTGCTGGCTGCATTCGGTTTTATCATTACCTGATCTGATACATAGTGTATACCCTGTTCTTTAAAATATTCCAAAACCCGCTCTCTCGATACACCTTTTACTGTCGTCCACTCCAAATGTATCTTCGCATCCGGATTCATCATTCTCGCCCCAAGTGCAAATGCATTAATATTTGCCGGCATGCCAAAAATCGGATAATCCGCAAGATAACCAATCTGACCGTTACGTGCCAGTGAACCGGCAATCATCCCCGCCAGGAACTTAACCTCATACAATCGTGCATAGTAGGTGCGGATCAACGAATACGATGTATTTAACGAACAGTTCAATATGATAACATTCGGATGATTGGCTGCAACCTTGACACTGGCGCTCACCTGCTGTGAGGAGGTCGTAAAAATAACCTTGACACCCATCTGGATCAAATCCTCCATAGCAGTCATGGCATCTTCCTCCGAATGCAGATTATGCACTTTTATCGTTTTAAAACGATCGGAAAAATGTTCATCAATATACAATCTTCCAAGTTCATGCCCATACAGCCATTCCGATTCCTCAGGATTTTTATCAAAGATAAACGCTACCATAACTTTTTTCGGTGTCGGACTGAAGAAGTAATCCATCAGCTTCTTTCGCCCCTTTTTCGCAGGCTCCATGCGAAGCTGTATCTCACGCCCTTTTGACTCTGTCATAAACTCATCCCAAAGTGAATCAATCTTTGTCTGCATCTCGCTTTGGGTGAGATTTTTGATGTCATCATATCCGTATATATCTATGAAAATCAGAAATGCATCTCCACTCGTAATAGGAAGTTTATCTCCACCTCTTTCTTTCAAGGCCATGCAGAAATTATGATTTGCCGACCCGAAGTCCTTCTTCTGATCCTCTGTCCACTCAGCGGTCGGATCCTCACATGTAAGCTCCAACAAGCGTTTAAAGCACCCCTCCTGACTGAACCAGATATAATTTATCTCAGTCAGCTTATAAAAATCCATAAATTCGTAATATATCCTGATTTCCGGATCGTCTGTCAGTTTCGGAACTTTTCTCGTCACCTGTGCCGGTATCGTAACAGCATCGAAATATTTCATGACAGATACTCTCTTGTTTCCTTCAACAACATAATACTTATTCAGATATTCATAGGCCTTTATCGGCTCCCGGATTCCTTCCTCAATCTGGCTGTCACACAAACTGGACCATTTTGCTCCAAACTCAGTCTTATAATCCAAAATCGGCATAAAATTATTTGCAAACGCATAGGTTCTTCCTACGTTACTCGTTCCTACCACACGGTCAAGCGGTATCTGTACCAGCCCCAGATTGACCTCGCTCTGTATATCCACATCTTCCAGTATCTCATCCAAAACCGGAAGATATTCATTCTCCCCCTTTGCAACTGCAGCTTTAAATGCTTTTAACCCCGCCCTCTGTGCTTTTTCATATTCAACGTATGACATATGTTCTCCTTTCCGACTGATGTCAAACCATGCTGTCCTCTCTTTTTTTCAGACGATGTATAGTATATTCTCTCACATGAAGCAGTGTGCATACAAAAATAATTATATAACCGATGATGATATAATTCAATCGGATTTTGACGATGTAAATGTATATGCAGTTTGACAATGTAAAAAGTATATGGATTTTTGGAAAAAAATACAAAAAGAGCTGTTTCACGAAAGGAATATGACATGGATATATGTATGATTCGGAAAACATGCTCTCGCTCGTTGCTCACGCAACGGTACTAAGCTCGACATAAAACCACCCGGCTCTGCAATTTACATTTAACATACTACAGAACCAGGTGGTTTTATGCCTCACTAAGTACCGGCGTTCACAAACGGTTTTCCTCCATCATACATATATCCATGTCATATTCCTTTCGTGAAACGACCCCATTGCAAACAAACTTGCACTAAATTTGTGCAAAACAAAAGAGATTCTCCTCCGAGAACCTCTTTTATTTTGCATTCACTAAATGCTCAATGCCTAGCAAACACCCTGTGCTAACATAGCCTCTACAACTTTCTCGAAGCCTGCGATATTTGCACCGGCAACATAGTCACCCTCAACGCCATATCTCTTTGCAGCATCGCTGATATTTGCGTAGATTGTCTCCATGATACCCTTGAGCTTACCGTCAACCTCCTCGAAGGACCATGAAAGTCTCTCTGAGTTCTGGCTCATCTCAAGTGCAGATGTAGCAACACCACCAGCATTGGCAGCCTTACCACCTACGAACAATACACCATTCTGCTGAAGATACTTTGTAGCCTCCAATGTTGTAGGCATGTTAGCACCCTCTGTCACAGAAATCACGCCGTTTGCCACAAGTGCCTTTGCATCCTCAAGATCAAGCTCGTTCTGTGTAGCACACGGAAGAGCGATATCACCCTTGACTGTCCATACACCGTGCTCACCATTCTTCTTCTCATGATACTCAGCAGATGGTCTTGCAGCAGCATACTCAGAAAGTCTTGCTCTCTTTACTTCCTTTACTTCCTTCAAAAGTTCTACATCAATTCCTTCCGGATCATAAATCCAGCCTGTAGAATCAGAACATGTTACACACTTAGCACCAAGCTGGTGTGCCTTCTCAATTGCATAAATTGCAACATTACCAGCACCGGAAACGATGCAGGTCTTTCCTGCAATATCAATACCATGATCCTTAAGTAATGCATTTGTCAGGTACAGCAAGCCATAACCGGTTGCCTGTGTACGAGCAAGGGAACCACCATATGTAAGACCCTTACCTGTAAGAACACCCTCAAATGAACCGCGGATTCTCTTATACTGTCCAAACATAAAGCCGATTTCTCTTGCACCTGTTCCGATATCACCGGCAGGTACATCAATATCAGCACCGATATACTTGCTAAGCTCTGTCATAAAGCTCTGGCAGAAAGCCATGATCTCTCTATCTGACTTACCCTTCGGATCAAAGTCAGAACCACCCTTACCACCGCCGATTGGAAGTGTTGTAAGTGAATTCTTAAAAATCTGCTCAAATCCAAGGAACTTGATAATACCAAGATTTACTGAAGGATGCAGTCTAAGTCCCCCCTTGTAAGGTCCGATTGCGTTATTAAACTGTACACGGAAGCCTCTGTTAACCTGAACCTGACCCTTGTCATCTACCCAAGGAACTCTGAACATAATCTGTCTGT
>CAMAMD010000056.1 GCA_945836785.1 uncultured Clostridium sp. | reverse complement strand
ATAACTGTTTATATGCTCGAGCAACTTTCAATGCGGATATCCTTGTTTCTTGTACACGTATTTACATCATTTTAAGGGACAATAACCCGGAAAGGAAACTATGATTCAGACAATTTTTTTTAATTCAAAAGAACAGCTTGAACAGACGCTCAGGAAAAATCATTCACTATTCAGCCAATACACCAATCTGCACGGGGAATGGAAATCAAGATTTATTGATTATATGACAGGAAAAAAGACATTTCCTCTGACTTATGATCCGTTTTTCAAATGTATTTTCAACCCTGATATACACCCTGACCGCCTGTCAAAGCTACTCAGTGCCATTCTCGGGCAAAAAGTTTATGTCCAGAGTATCCTGCCGTCAGAGGAAGTCGTACTCTCCGATGATTCCCTCCTCATCATGGATATCATTGTGAGATTGACGGACGGTTCACTTGCAAATGTGGAAATTCAGAAAATACCATACCAATTCCCGGCTGAGCGCATATCCTGCTACTCCGCCGATTTGTTACTCCGGCAATACACGCGCCTTAAGCTTCTGGATAATTTTAAATATTCAGACTTAAAAAAAGTATATACCATCATCTTATTTGAAAAGTCGACCAAAATCTTTCATGATAAGGATTTAAACGGGAAATACTTTCATCATGGCAAAACTGTATTTAACACAGGCCTGCAGCTTGATCTTCTTCAGGAATATTTTTTGATTTCACTTGACGTGTTCCGTGAAAATGGATATGCTAAAGAAAAGGATGACTTGACCATCTGGCTCTCTCTTCTATCCACAGATACAATCGAAGATGCAGAACAATTAATACTAAAATACCCGTGGTTGGAAGAAATATTCGAAGAAATGTCCAGATATGTCTACAAACCGGAGGAGGTGTTATCCATGTTTTCCGAAGCATTAAAGATTATGGATCAAAACACAGTGCGATATATGATGGATGAAATGCAGGAAGAATTATCCGAAACAAAAAGCAAGCTGTCGGATGCCAGAAACGAACTGTCAGACACCAAAAGCGAGCTGTCAGACACCAAAAGCGAGCTGTCAGACACCAAGAAAAAACTTGCTCTCACTATTATCTCCATGACAAAAGAATACTCCGGCACCAAGGATCAAGCCGCCACCAGGCTTATCCATGAGTGTGGCAAAACTGAGACCGAAGCAAAAGAATTAATAGAAAAATTCTGGTAACAAGCATGTTAAAAAGAGACTGCCGCATTCAGACTGTTTGGTTCTATGTTAGATATAATATAGGAAAACCGTTTGCGAACGCCGGTACTTAGCAAGATATAAAGCCGCTCGGTTCTACAGTACACTATGTGTAACTTGTAGAATCGGCGGCTTTATATCGAGCTTAGTACTGTTGCGTGAGCAACCGAGCGAAAGTGCGTTTTCCTGATTATATCTAACATAGAATCAAACAGTTTGTATGCGGCAGTCTCACTTTATAATTTTGCAATAATCTGATCCAATATCTTATCTGCCACTTCTTCCTTGCTCATCTTCGGCAGTTCTATAACATCTTCCGAGGTAATCAAAGTCATAATATTGGTATCCGTTCCAAATCCGGCACCATCCTGTTTCAGATTATTTGCAGCAATCATATCCACATGCTTATTTACAAGCTTCTTTCTGGAATTTTCCAGCATATTCTCTGTCTCCATGGAAAATCCGCAGATAAACTGTCCCTCCCGCTTGTGTGCACCGAGGTAACCCAGTATATCATCCGTTCTCTCCAGTTCTATTGCCATGGAAGAATCGCTTTTCTTAATCTTTTCATCAGAAGCCTTTATCGGTCTGTAATCAGCCACTGCTGCCGCCTTTATAATGATATCCTGCTCATCACTGATTGCCGTCACTGCATCGTACATTTCTTTTGCAGAACGTACCTTGACCGTATTTACAAACAACGGATCCGAAAGACTTGTTTCCCCAGTCACCAAAGTCACATCTGCACCACGCAGCATAGCCATCCTCGCAACGGCATATCCCATTTTACCTGTAGAATGATTGGTGATATATCTAACCGGATCAATTGCCTCCTGTGTTGCCCCGGCCGTGACCAGAAGCTTCTTTCCAGCAAGGTCCTTTTCCTTTGCGCAGGCTCTTAAAATATATTCTACCAACAATCCCTCCGGCGGAAGCTTGCCCTTACCGATAGCCCTGCATGCCAGATATCCTTCATCAGCTTCGATAATCTCATACCCAAATTCAGCCAGACGTCTCATATTATCCTGCACGATTTTATTCTCATACATATGAACATTCATAGACGGAGCAAGCATAACCGGACAGGTTGCAGGAAGTACCGTCGTCGTCAGCATATCATCTGCGATGCCATGTGCAATCTTTCCTAGCACATCTGCACTTGCCGGTGCAATCAGAATTGCATCAGCAGTTGTCCCCAGTGTCACATGTGGCACATGCATCTCCATACTTCTGTCAAACGTATCCGTATAACATCTATTTGCCGTAAGTGTCTCAAAAGTCTCCGGTGTAATAAAATGTGTTGCATGCTCAGTCATAACAACATGCACATCCGCATGAAGCTTTACCAGCATACTCGCAACATTTGCCATCTTGTAAGCAGCGATACCGCCGCTCACACCTAACACAATCTTCTTTCCAGTAAGCATATCCTACTCCTTCCATCCCATCATACAGTCTGAGAACATAATCATAACATAGTCATAAAATAACAGCCAAAATATATTCCTTTATCATTTTAGTGCAAATTTCCCTGCATCAAACTATCCTTGATTATATTACTGATTCTCGAGCAAACCATGTTTTTCATAATTCGATATCCGACTGATGCAATTCTTCTCGTCCACGAATACCACCTTCGGTTTATTCTCCTTGTGTTCCTCCGGTGTCATCTGTGCATAACACATAATGATAATCTTGTCTCCTGTCTGCACCATTCTTGCCGCTGCACCATTCAAGCAAATCATACCACTATCTTTTTCTCCGGCAATCACATAAGTCTCAAATCTGCTTCCGTTGTCGATATCTACGATTTGAACCTTCTCATACTCCAAAATGCCTGCTGCTTCCATCAGTGTCTCATCAATCGTAATACTTCCCACATAATTCAGTTCAGCCTGAACTACCGTTGCCCGGTGTATCTTACTTTTTAAAACATTGATATACATTTGTATGCTCCTTTCAGGGCTATCCGTTACTTAGTCAACCTTCATCATAAAATTATCAATCAGTCTGGCTTCACCGCCGACATTGACAGCAATCGCACAAAGAATCTCACCCTTGATTACATCAAGACTCTTCATGGTATTGACATCCACAATCTCCACATAATCAATATCCGTAAGCGGTTCACTTTCAATCAGTTCACGCATGGCTTTCTTAACCTTCTCTGCATCCCGCTCTCCGTCTTCCACCATTTTCTTCGCCATAAATATGGATTTACTTAATATAACCGCCTGCTTTCTTGATTCCGGCGATAGATAAGTATTTCGTGAGCTTTTTGCCAGACCGTCAGCTTCACGGATAATCGGACATCCGACGATTTCAATATCCATATTGAGGTCTTTCACCATACGCTTAATGACAGCCAGCTGCTGTGCATCCTTCTCTCCGAAATATGCCTTGTCCGGCTTCACAATGTTGAACAGCTTGTTTACAACTGTACATACGCCTCTGAAATGTACCGGTCTGGACAAACCGCAAAGTGCATTGGTAAGTCCGTTCATATCCACATAGGAGCAAAAACCATCTGCATACATCTCTTCAGGCTCCGGATGGAAAATGAGCTTCGCACCCGCTGCCTCACACAGCTTCGCATCAGCCTCCAAATCTCTCGGATAGCTTGCCAAATCCTCAGTTGGACCAAATTGCATTGGATTGACAAAAATGCTGACTACAACCGCATCATTTTCGGCTACAGCTCTTTTAATCAAGCTCTCATGTCCCTCATGCAGGTAGCCCATTGTTGGCACAAATCCAACAGTTTTGCCTTCTGCTCTCCAGCTCTTAACCTTGTCTCTTACTTCCTGTACTGTAGTTGCTATATCCATGATATCCTCCATCCATTCTGTGTCATTTTACATAAATGCTTATTCCCACAGAGTATCTTTTTTTATATTAATATAGTTTTTCTATAATATCATCACTGATTGCATAGGTATGTTCCGCTGCCGGATAAGTTCCTGCTTTTACTTCATCTATATAAGCGTGAAAAGCATCCGTCATAACCTTACCTGTTTCAGCAAACCGTTTTACGAACTTCGGTGTAAAATCACTAAACATGCCAAGCATATCCGCATATACCAGCACCTGACCGTCACATCCGGCTCCCGCACCGATTCCTATAGTAGGAATATCCAGTTTCTGTGTCACCATGGTTGCCAATTTCTCCGGCACGCACTCAAACACGACTGAAAAAGCACCAGCCTCCTGCACAGCAAGGGCATCATCCAGAAACTTTTTCGCAGCCTCCTCACTCTTGCCCTGAACCTTAAATCCACCAAAAGCATTGATATGTTGCGGTGTAAGACCGATATGTGCCACAACAGGGATTCCAGCTTCGGTAATTGCTTTAATCTGCGGACAAACCTCACGACCTCCCTCAAGCTTCACCGCCTGGGCACGTCCTTCTTTCATCAGTCTTCCTGCATTTACAACCGCATCATAAACAGAAGTCTGATAGGACATAAACGGCATATCTATAATAACCAGTGCATCTTTTGCACCTCTTGCCACTGCTGCACCGTGATGAATCATATCTTCCACGGTCACTGACAAAGTATCCTCATATCCGAGTACCACATTGCCAAGGGAGTCCCCGACCAAAATCGAATCTACCCCCGCCTGATCTATCAGTTTCGCCGTTGAATAATCATAGGCTGTAAGCATAGTAAGCTTTTCTCCCTTTGCCTTAGCCTCCGCAAAAGTCAACACAGTTTTCTTCATTTTTAACTTCCTCCTATATATCAATGTTCTTTCAGCAATTCCCGCAGCTCCCGATAGTTTCTTTGAATCTGCTCTGCCTGTTCATTTCCCGTCATTGTCATCTCGCCAGGTGCATGTATCGTTTCAAGCTGCTCCAGTGCATTTTTCTCAGCAATATGTGATAACGCATCTGACAACAGTGCATATATCTGCTGTGCATTTCCATCCAGCACCTGCATATGATTGCTTACCGTTTCCTTATCACATCGTGCCACCGGACCTGTCAAGGCCCCTGCACAACCTGTCCGAACCAGATTCTCCGCGTTATTCCAAAAAAGAGGTTTTAACGCTTCCTCCGCCTCGTCCGCATAAAATCCACATTCCATCAGCAATTCAATTCCCATGTGATACAAACCGATAACAAGATTGCTCACATACACTGCCGCTGCATGATACTTTGGCTTATCATCCGCACCAATCACCTTTGTTCCATGTCCAAGCTCCACAAACACCTTTTGCCAGAAATTCAGGTATTTTACATCGCCCTCTATGGTAATATAACAATCACTGAAATGTTTATATGACTCAGTCTTTGAATTGACTGCATATATAGGATGTATCGAATAACCATATACATGGCTCTTCATACCAGAAAAAATCCGTGAGGTCATTGCCCCACTCGTATGACATATTATTTTACCATCCATGACATTTCCCAGTCTGTCCAGCATCTCTGCCATAACAGCAATCTGTCCGTCCGGTACTGTTAAAAATATAACATCTGCATCTTCTGCCAGTTCCTGTATGTTATCATAGTATTTCGTATCAGTAAATTTCGCCGCCTGCATTGCACTCTCAGGATTTTTGCTATAGAATCCAACAAGCTGCAGTTCCCGGCTCGCTGTAAAATGCTTTCCCAGCGTAAAACCCATTTTCCCGGCGCCAATTAATCCAACCTTCATACTATCACCCTCTTTCCTCAATTGCCCACACAGCCGCCATAAATCCACACGGCACACCATGTTGCAAGCTGTTTTCTTCCCGTCACTTCATGAGCACATACATAAGGAAACCGGATACATCATGATACAAAATCATTTTCCGGTATGGTTTCTCTCGAATACCATCCACGAGGAATATATCACAAAACAGATATTTTGTAAATAAAAAACGTTTTGTCCACCTGCCATACAATGACAAAACAGACAAAACGTTTTGTAATATATTATTCTACACTATAGTTCGGAGCTTCCTTTGTGATCTGAATATCATGCGGATGACTCTCTTTTAAAGAAGCTGCTGAAATCTTAACAAATTCAGCCTTCTCGTGAAGATCCTCAATCGTTCTTGCTCCACAATAACCCATACCGGAACGAAGACCACCAATCAACTGGAATACTGTATCCTCAACAGTTCCCTTATATGCCACACGGCCTTCAACACCTTCAGGCACAAGTTTCTTCGCATTTAACTGGAAATATCTGTCCTTGCTGCCGCACTCCATAGCTGCAATTGAACCCATACCACGATATACCTTGTATTTTCTTCCCTGATACAGTTCAAAGTCACCAGGTGCCTCATCGGTACCGGCAAACAAGCTTCCCATCATACATACATTCGCACCTGCTGCAAGTGCCTTTGTAATGTCACCTGAATATTTGATACCGCCGTCTGCGATAACCGGAATACCAGCCTCCCTGGCAGCTTCATATGCCTGCATAATCGCTGTAATCTGAGGAACACCAATACCCGCAACCACTCTTGTTGTACAGATGGAACCAGGTCCGATACCGATTTTAACAGCATCCACACCCATATCAATCATGGCCTGTGTACCTTTCTTTGTAGCTACGTTACCGGCAATAACATCCAAATCAGGGTATTTCTCTTTAATCATCTTAAAGGTCTTCAACACGTTTTCTGAATGACCATGTGCCGTATCAATTACGATTGCATCAACCTTAGCTGCAACCAACTCGTCTACACGATCACAGATATCCGGTGTAACACCAACTGCCGCTGCACAGAGTAATCTGCCCTGCGCATCCTTGGCTGCATTCGGGTACTTAATCTGTTTCTCAATATCCTTGATTGTGATAAGTCCCTTCAGCATCATGTTCTCATCTACAATCGGAAGTTTCTCCTTGCGGGCTTTGCCAAGAATCTTTTTTGCCTCCTCAAGCGTAATTCCCTCTCTTGCAGTAACGAGATTCTCTGATGTCATGGATTCCTTAATTTTCTTTGTATAATCTGTCTCAAACTTCAAATCGCGATTTGTGATAATACCTACCAGCTTACCGTTTTCTGTAATCGGTACTCCTGATATACGGTACTTTGCCATCAGATTATCTGCATCCGTCAATGTATGCTCCGGTGAAAGTGAAAATGGATCTGATATAACTCCGTTTTCTGAACGCTTTACCTTATCAACTTCTTCCGCCTGCTGCTGAATTGACATATTTTTATGGATTACTCCGATGCCACCCTGTCTCGCCATGGCAATTGCCATCCTATGCTCTGTTACCGTATCCATACCGGCACTCATAAGCGGAATATTAAGCTTAATTTTCTTGGTAAGCTGTGTTGTCAAAATAACGTCATTTGGAATAACACTCGAAAACTGAGGTACCAGTAACACGTCATCAAATGTAATTCCTTCGCCAATAATCTTTCCCATTTTTCCCTTTCCTTTCGTCATTTTACTTTTGTTGTGTAATTATAATGTAACGTTATAATATGTAAAAAATGTTGTATCATACTGTTCTTCAAATAAAAACTTCACATACAACATTTTTTATAAATCTTATTAAATTAACAATGATTATGACCTATACTAACACTACATAATGTCCCTGTCAACCATCTAATTTTCTTTATATACGCATATATACAGGCTGATATACTCTTTGCCATCCTTCAACATCGGTACACGGATACCATCTATGTCGGTTTTCAACTGTAAATCCTTACCATAAACTGCAAGTGGAGGCGTAATATCAATTATAATTCCGAGTGTCGAGAATATAGTTGCGGTATTTCCCATAATCATATTACTCAACTCATTCAATGCCGACGAAGACATCTCATCCAGTTCATTGACTGGCATGCCAAACATCATTCTTGATGCAACATCCTTCGCATTTTCTTCCTCCATGGCAAGAATGACCTGGCCCTTTAATTCTCCCACAACACCTACCTGTATTGCGTATGTCATTTCCCGCAAATGGAAATCCGTTTTTTCAGGTTTCCCCACTTCCATTTTTACCTGTGTCACGCTCTCAACAATCGAAATACTTGACTGTAAAAACGGATTAATATGTCTGACATCTATCATCGGAATCATCTGTAATCTCCTTAAAGCTTATTGAAACTATCTTTAGTTACATCATTATACAATATTTTTGTCTGGTATTCA
>CAMAMD010000055.1 GCA_945836785.1 uncultured Clostridium sp. | reverse complement strand
TATTTTTCAACTGTTTTTTATCTGAGGTAATATTCTTTACATAAATTCCGAAGGATATGTGTTTTTAAGTTCATATTTTGAATAGAGGTGCATATATATACTCTAGGGGTGAAATCGTGAGAAATATTATATTGAGGCTGTTATCTCCGTGTATCAGATGTATTCTAAGTAAAACGGATATAGATTATACAGATTTGATTGAGCTTAGACTGAGAATTAATGAACCTATAATTTTGGCTTTTTCCGAGGGTGATTTCTTTTTGAGTGAGATAAAGGGATTGACTACGGAACGGGCGTCTGCTTACCGGGTAACCGCTGCAGATATAAAGTGCACAATTGATATGGTGTCGGATTATTCACTTTATGCATATGAAGATGAGGTACGGCAGGGGTTTATTACTGTGCGGGGAGGACATCGTGTTGGCCTTGCGGGACAGGTTGTATTAGAACAGGGGAGAATTAAAAGCGTGAAACATATATCATTTATTAACATTCGGTTTGCCCATCAGATGAAAGGGTGTGCGACAAGTATTTTACCATACATAATCCGTGACGGACGGGTGTTACATACTTTAATTATATCACCACCGGGGTGTGGAAAAACTACAATGCTGAGAGACATTATCCGGTTGATATCAGATGGAAACAGTTATTGCAGAGGGATGAATGTAGGTGTTGTAGATGAGAGATCGGAGATTGCTGCATGTTATATGGGAGTCCCGCAAAATGACGTGGGGCTTAGAACGGATATTCTGGATTGCTGTCCGAAAGCGGAAGGGATGCTTATGTTGCTTCGGTCTATGAATCCGAAGGTTATTGCTGTGGATGAGATAGGCAGCAGAGCTGATATTGAGGCAATATCCTATGTGATTAATTGTGGGTGTGGTATTTTGGCAACTGTGCATGGCAATTCCATTGACGATATCAGGACGAAGCCGGTTCTTCGAAAATTGGTGGAGGAAAAAGTGTTTGACAGATATATTGTGTTGGGGCAGAGTCAGGGGATTGGAACAGTAGAGAGTATCTTTGATGAGAGGGGTAATGAGCTATACCTTCATTCTTTGAGTATTGCAAATTAGCCGGTGCGGTTTGCGTTATTGTTGCCGGCTTCTGTCTGGGCATGCATCTGGCATTGGCTATGCGGAAACGAGTCTACGAGCTGAGAGAGTTGGAGCGGACAATCCATATTTTGGAAGGAGAAATCCGTTATCATCATGCGATTTTGTATGAAGCCTGTAAAAACACTGCAGATCGATGTGGACAACCTTTTTCGGAATGGATGTTATCTCTGCATTCGGATTTGTATACTGAAGCTTATGATGCAGATAAAGGATTTGCGGAAACAGAACAGGAGACGGACAGGTTTATTTCTCTTTGGAATGCTTCTCTGAAAAGATTGTATCAAATATCACATTTGACAAGAAATGATATGGATCTGGTCAAGGCAGTCGGAAGATGCCTGGGATATCTTGATATAGAGACACAGGAGCGGGGATTTGCCCTGGAGTGCGAGCAGATACATATGTGTATGTTACATGCAGAGCAGGAACTCGGAAACAAAATGAAACTTTCCGTGATATTAGCAACATTGGGAGGCATTTTACTCGTTATCATGTTGCTGTAGTAAGTGATTGTAAATTCATAGAGGGGAGAGATTTTTTTGACAATACAGCTCATATTTAAAATAGGTGCTGTTGGTATTATTGTTTCCCTATTGAATCAGATTTTAAAACATTCGGGCAGGGATGATCAGGCATATCTGGTCAGTCTGGCAGGACTGCTGATTGTACTTTCGTGGATTGTTCCGTATGTATATCAGCTTTTTCAGGATATTAACAAGCTGTTTAATTTTTAAAAATATGGGGGCGAACATGCATGAATATAGGGGCATTGATGGCACTTATCATAGTTGCTGTTATGCTGGCGGTCAGTTTGAAAGCAAGAAATCCTGAAGTAAGTGCACTGATGAGTCTGGCGGTATGTATTGTGATTATTGCCCTTTGCGTGAGTAGATTGGGTGCGGTGCTGGATGTGGTGGATAAAATTTCCGCTTACATAAAGGTGGACAAGTCATATTTGGCAGTTTTACTGAAATTGATAGGCATTGCTTATATATGTGAATTTGCTTCCGGTATTAGCAGGGATGCCGGTTATAGTGCTGTGGCATCCCAGATTGAGCTGCTTGGCAAGCTCACCATGCTTGTTGTGTCTCTTCCGGTTCTGCTACAGGTAATCGAAATGATTTTGAGTATGATGTAATGCATTGTTGAATATTTAAGCGGGGGAATGTTCATGCTTGGCACGGTATGGTTATGCATGGTTTGTACATTTGGTTTCTATAATACAGATGCACATGTATTGGAAACATGGCAAAATCATTTTCTGATGTATGTAATGTGGGAACAGTATGATGATACTGAAGTATCTGCGACAGAGGTTCAAGAAACCGGGCAGGAGTATGACAGCAATTATGATTTTGATTATGACGTTGCATGTGAAGAAATATATGAGACATTGGACATAGATTCTTTGGATATTGCATTACAAAAAAACGATATTGAAAAATCAGTTAAATTCTCTGACATCGTTCGTGCTCTGGAACAGGGAGAAATGGGGGATGTAATAAAAAAACTGGGAGAAATGTTATGGTCAGGAATCATAAATGAACTGGAGGAGAATAAAACATTTATGATTCAGCTTATCAGTATCGCATTGCTTGGTTCTATTTTTGTCAATATATCCGGTTCGTTCGGAAATGGTTTTGTGGGAGAAAATGGATTTTATGTTACATATCTGATCATGACCTCATTGATGCTCTCGTCCTTTTCACTGGCACTTGATATGGTGTGTGCATCGTTGGAGCGGGTGCTTACATTAATTCGTATTGTTGTTCCCGTATATGCACTTGCCATGAGTTATGTCGGGCATTCAGCAACCTCGGCGGGGATGTATGAAATCATTTTGGTTGGAGTCTGGCTGGTGCAGGTTCTTATTATTCGATTTGTAATTCCGATGATTAAGTTTTATGTGATTGTGTCTCTGGTCAATAATCTGAATAAGGAGGACAGCTTTTCAAAGCTATGTCAGTTGATTCGTAATCTGGTGTCGTGGATGCTGAAGACGATCATTGTTTTTATAGCGGGACTAAATATTATTAAGAGTTTGCTTGAACCGCAGATTGATGCAATAGGACGAACGACAGTAAATCGTGTGATTTCATCCATACCAGGGGGCGGTATAATGTCTGTACTGACAGGAACTTTTTTGGGAGCAGGTCTGGTTATAAAAAACTGTATTGGTATAGCGGGAATTCTGATTATTGCATTGATTGTTCTGATACCGGTTGTTAAAACCTTTTTGCTTATGGTTATGGTAAAACTGACAGGGGCAATCATACAGCCTGTCGGGGAAAAAAGATATGTAGATGGTGTAGAGGCATTATCTGGAGGAATGAGTCTTTTGCTGCAAACGATAGGGAGTTCGGTCGTTTTATTTATGTTGACGATTGCGATTATGGCGTATGCAAGCAATGGGGGTGGATAAATGCTTTATGGTTGGATGAAGAGCCTGATTATTTATTTGATTTTGTCAGGCCTTGTCATGAATATGTCACCGGGAAAAAATTATAAACGGTATATTAATTCCTTTGCCGGTTTGATTGTTGTGATTATATTGTCCAAACCACTCTCTTATATATTTCATTTAAGCAGCGGTGATTTGGCGGGAATTGCAGAAAACTTTTCCGGTTATATGGATCAAAGCAATCTGGGTGAATATGATGATATCTATAATTACTACGAAATGAGTTTGGGAGAGACAATCCGATATGGGTTGGTGGAACAGGGATATGCAGTTGAAAAAGTTGAAACAACAACCGATGAGGATGAACATATATTGCATTGTACGATAATAATGCAATGCGATAGTATACAGAGTCAGGAAAGCTGGCTTTTCATGGTGTCAGAAATGAAAAAATATATTTCTGATGTCTATAATGTGGAAATGGATAGTATATATATAGTAAGACGGTGAAATAATGGAGATAGATATCAAAAATAAGGAAAAAATAGGCAAGCTTATTACGGTTATATTAATAGGAATTTTGCTGCTGGTGATTGCTATGCCTGTAAAGAAAGATACGGAAGATACAGTCACGGCAAAAGATGAAACCGTGGATTACAGCTCCTGTGCAGATTATTATGAAAAAAAATTAAAGACAATTTTGGAACACTCCTACGGTGAAGGAAGCATGGAAATTATGGTTCATCTTACAGACGGGGAACAAACAGACAGTTTTTATACTTCTGACAGCGGGCAGGCGGTTGTAGACGGCGTGCTGGTTGTAGCAGATGTAGATGATGAACAGGCTGTGGCTGACATTACCTTTGCAGTTTGTGCGTTATTTGATTTGCCGACACATAAGGTGGCGGTGATGATTAAAAATTAGGAGGTTGTGTTGAAAGATATGAAAAAGGAAACCGCGAGTCATGCAACAAAAAAAGAAACAGCAGGGAAGACACCGAAAAAAATGGTTAAAAGAAATCAGATCGTAATAGCTGCTCTTACTGTTTTGCTTGGAGTGGCGGGATATATCAATTTTTCCGGTAATACATTAAATCTTGCCGATGGAGAGGCATCGGATAAAGATGCAACTGAGTCTGCGTTTGCGGAGACAGAATTGGACGAATCAGCGGGAGAGATAACGATTGCAGACATGGAGTCAGAGGAAAATATTGAGTTGAATTCGGATGAGGAAAATATAGGCGAAGCAGTTCTGACATCCACCGATACTGCGGTGGTCAATACAGTCAATATTAAATTAAATCGGGAGCAGGTTCGATCAAAAAGTAAGGAATATTATCTTGAAATAATTAACGGAGACGGAATGGATGAGGCAGCAGTTCAATCAGCAACAGATGCCTACATACGCATGACGGAAGATATGGAGAAAGAGGCTGAGACTGAAACTTTGCTTGCAGCCAAGGGATTTACGGATGTAATTGTATCAATTGGTGAGGATTCTGTAGATGTGGTTTTGGGACAGTCCGAGCTTACGGATACGGAACGGGCACAGATTGAAGATGTTGTAGTCCGTAAAACAGGATGTACAGTGGATCAGATTATCATTACAACGCTGGCGGAATAATTTTGAATCAGTTGCATTATCATAGAGAATTGGGTATAATTACATAAATGATTTTTTATGATAAGGAGGCTCGTTCTATGGGTGAAGAAACAAATCATGTAGATGAAAAACTTGGAAAAATCAGCATTGCGGATGATGTTGTTGCGTCTATTGCGGGAATAGCTGCCCTTGAGGTAGATGGTGTTTCCAAGTTGACAGGTAATATATCAAAGGAATTAATTGGAAAGCTTGGAAAGAAGAATCTTGCAGGAGGCGTTAAAACAGAAATCACAGATGGCAATGTCAATGTGGATTTGTCGTTGGAGTTGGAGTACGGAAATAGCGTAAAAAAAGTTTCCGAGGAGGTTCAACTTAAGGTGAAGCAGTCAGTAGAAAACATGACCGGACTTCATGTGCAGTCTGTCAATGTCGTGATATCAGGGATTAAGTTTGAAAAAAACTAATCAGAAAGCAGGTTTTGTGATGACTAGAAGAACGCTTAGAGAGAATATTTTTCGCATATTATTTAAGCTTGAATTTAATAGCATAGACGAGATGAAAGAACAGATAGAATTTTCGGTGGATGATATTGAGAATATCGAACCGGAGGACGAGGCATATATTATCGATAAGACTAATAAGATAATTGGTCTTATCGATGATATTGATGCAGTGATTGAACAGGTATCGGACGGATGGCGGATTGAACGTATTGGAAAGACGGAGCTTGCAATTCTCAGACTTGCGATTTATGAGATGAAATATGACAGTGACGTTCCGTTTAAAGTTGCTATTAATGAGGCGGTGGAATTGGCAAAAATATACTGTAATGGTGATGCAAAAAGTTTTATAAACGGATTGCTTGCAAAGGTAGAAGTGTAACAGATGAAGATATATTCGGTAGGGCAGGTCAATAACTACATAAAGAATATTATAACGCAGGATTATATGTTGAAGAGCTTATCAATACGGGGGGAAGTGTCTAACTGTAGATATCACAGTCTGGGACATATTTATTTTTCGTTAAAAGATGAAACCGGCTCGTTGCCTGCGGTTATGTTTAAAGGAAATGTAGCACAGGGACTTCCGTTTAAACTGCAGGATGGACAATCTGTTGTTGTGACGGGAAGTATGGGTGTATATGAGCGGGACGGACGATATCAGCTTTATGCAAATAAAATCAAACTGGATGGAGCTGGTAGATTATATGAGGAGCTGGAACAGTTAAAGCAGAAATTGAACGAGGAGGGATTGTTTGATTTCGATTATAAGAAACCGATTCCGAAATATCCTAAAAAAGTTGGTATTGTGACAGCAAAAACCGGTGCTGCAATCCAGGATATTATGAATATCGCCCGTCGTAGAAATCCATATGTACAACTGGTTTTGTATCCTGCGAAAGTACAGGGGGAAGGTGCAGCTGATACGATCGTCAGAGGAATCCAAGTGCTGGATACAATGGAAATGGATACGATTATTGTCGGACGTGGTGGTGGTTCCATAGAGGATTTATGGGCATTTAATGAGGAGAAGGTTGTACGGGCAATTTTTGCGGCCCATACGCCGATTATCTCGGGAACAGGTCATGAAATAGATATTACGCTTGCAGATTATGTGGCAGATATGCGTGCACCGACGCCGTCAGCAGCATGTGAGCTTGCCATACCTGATGTTATGACGACACTGCAATCCCTTAGGACATTGCGTGACAGCCTTGATTTTCGTATGGGGAAAAGATTGTCCGAGGCAAAAACTTTGCTTCAGACAGAACAGAAGAAGCTTATGCTGTTAAATCCCGTGAGCAGATTGGCACAGCAAAGTCAATATCTTTCGGAATTATATGACCGCATGCGGAACCATATTGAAAAAAAGTATGACAGATACAGCCATCGTTTGGAGGTTTTGGGAACACAATTGCATGGTTTGTCGCCGACAGCAAAGTTGGTGCGTGGATTTGGATATATATCGCATATGGACATGCCTGTGGAGAATGTGAGCACTGTGAAAACCGGAGATGATTTGGAGATAACCTTGCATGACGGTGTTATACAGGCAAAGGTGACAGATGTAAAGGAGAACCTATGAGTGAAGAAAAACAGGATACATTTGTAATTGAAGATGCATTTGAACGTCTGGCAGAGATTAATGCACAATTGGAGAAGCCGGAGACGGGACTGAAGGAATCGCTTGATTTGTATGCCGAGGGTGTGAAGCTGGTGGCTGCATGCAGGGAGAATCTTGAGGGCGTTGAAAAGGAGATACAGATTCTAAATGAAATATAGTGTAAATGATATCGAGAAAATAATATACACTTATCTACCGAAGGAGGAAGGATATGCCAAGCCTGTTCTTGAAGCTATGAATTATGCTTTTCGAGCAGGCGGTAAACGACTTCGGCCGATGATGATGAGATTATGCTATGATATGTATGCCGGAGAGAAAAACCGGCAGGAGCAGGTGATTGGATTGTTTATGGCAGCAATCGAGATGATACACACATATTCTCTGATTCATGATGACCTTCCGGCACTGGATAATGATGCCTTAAGACGCGGAAAACCAACAGTTCATGTGCAGTATGGGGAAGATATTGCAATTTTGGCGGGGGATGGATTATTGAATTATGCGTATGAGACAGCAGCCAAAGCTTTTTCTTTGATGCCGGGAAATATTTCGGTAGAAAAGGCGTATCAGGTTCTTGCGACAAAGCCGGGAATTTATGGAATGGTCGGTGGGCAGACACTGGATGTTATTATGTCAGGAAAAAAGATAGATAAGGATGAGCTTTCCTATATTTATTTGAATAAAACATCTGCACTTATTGCATGTAGTATGATGACAGGGGCGTTGCTTGGAGGCGCCGATACTGAGGCTGTGGATAAGCTTGAGGAGGCAGCTTGTGCAATCGGTATGGCATTTCAGGTTCAGGATGATATATTGGATATTATCGGTGATGAAAACAAGCTGGGAAAACCTGTCAACAGTGATGAAAAAAATGAAAAATATACATATGTGACGTTGCATGGCATGGATCACGCAAAGAAATATGTGCATGATATGTCAGAAAGAGCAAATACTATTATAGAGACACTGTCCGTTCGTGATGAAGCAGCTAAGCAGGAGCTTATGATATTAATCAGCACATTAATTGACAGAGACAGATAAAAACTCTTGACAAAACGGTGTGTTACTGGAGAATAGATATGAGTGTGTTAGATGAGATACAGCATGAAAATGATATAAAAAAAATAAACAGGAAAGATTATG
>CAMAMD010000054.1 GCA_945836785.1 uncultured Clostridium sp. | reverse complement strand
TTATAAATTTTTATTTTTCAAATTTTGTTTTATATTCTGCCTGTATATGCTTAACACATTTTGCATTAAGTTCAAGTACAGTTGCAACCGTCATGTTCTTTTCAGAAAGCATAAATACATACCAACAATCCTGATGCTCTTTTCCGCCGGAAGTAAAATCCTTCAAAACAAGTTTGGTGTTAACCTGTAATTCATTCTGAAACTGACTTGAATCATAACGCAGTACCCGAAGAACATCTCCCTCCGAAAAAGCATACACATCCCTACGATTAGAACGATTCACGATTTTCGCAATATCGCAATCGCCATTTGTAAAGGCGTATTCATACTCATACTTTTGAGCATTGACTGCAAAACCAATCAGTACAGCACCAACAATAATCAACGTTAAACCAAGGCTTCCACTTACAAAAATCATCAGAAACGCACCAGCTGCAACAACTGCAATCGCCCCTGCCAGCATCAAACGCTGTTTTATCCCCGGTTTCACTTTCAATATCTGCTCTACATAATGATCCATGCTGCCACTCCTTTTTGTATTAAGCCTCACTTAATGACGCATCTATCGCTTTCGCTGCTTTCTTACCGGCACCCATTGCAAGAATAACCGTAGCCGCACCTGTCACAACATCTCCACCGGCATATACATTCTTACGGGTACTTTCATTTGTCTCCTCATCTACGATAATACCGCCCCACTTCTGGGTTTCCAGTCCCTCCGTGGTCTGACGAATCAAAGGATTTGGTGACTGACCAATTGCAATTACAACAGTCTCAACATCAATAATATAATTCGAGCCCTCAATCGGTTCCGGTCTTCTTCTTCCTGAAGCATCCGGTTCACCCAGCTTCTGCTCAACGACTTCGATTCCCTTTACCCAGCCGTCTTCACCATGAATCTTCACCGGATTATTCAACAGTTTAAAAATAACGCCCTCTTCCTTAGCATGCTCAACTTCCTCTGCTCTGGCAGGGACTTCCTCAGCACCACGGCGATATACAATATAAACCTCTTCTGCGCCAAGTCGTTTTGCTGTTCTCGCAGCATCCATCGCTACATTTCCGGCACCAACGACCGCAACCCTCTTGCCAACCTTCACAGGTGTAGGAGCCTCGCCTTTTTTATATGCTTTCATCAGGTTAACTCTTGTCAAAAATTCATTTGCAGAATAAACACCGAGCAGATTTTCTCCCGGAATTCTAAGGAAATTCGGAAGTCCGGCACCTGTTCCCAGGAATACGGCCTCAAATCCTCTCTCAAATAAATCATCTACGGTAAGAGACCGGCCTATTACAACATTTGTCTCAATCTTTACGCCGAGATCCGTGATATTCTCCAATTCCTTTGCAACCAGAGACTTTGGAAGTCGGAATTCAGGAATACCATAGCTCAACACACCACCGGCTTTATGTAACGCCTCAAAGATTGTCACATCATATCCTTTTTTCGCAAGCTCACCGGCACAGGTAATACCTGCAGGACCGGAACCTACCACTGCAACCTTCTTGCCGTTCTTCTCTATCTCTATATCCGCTTTTTTGCCATGCTGCATATGATAATCAGCAACAAAACGCTCAAGACGTCCGATTGATACAGATTCTCCCTTAATTCCACGAACACATTTACCTTCACACTGATTCTCCTGTGGGCAAACACGTCCACAGATTGCAGGAAGTGCATTTTCACTTGTGATGATTTCGTAAGCTGCCTCAAAATTTCCAGCTGCAACCTGCTCAATAAATCCCGGAATCGGAACATTGACCGGACAACCTGTCATACAAGGCTTATTTTTACAGTTTATACATCTGGTTGCCTCTTCCATTGCCATCTCGGCAGTATATCCGGTTGCAACCTCATCAAAATTTTTATTTCTTATATCCGGCTCCTGCTGTGGCATAGGAACCTTTGTTGGACTCATATTTGGCATTCTTCTATCTCCTATCTCTTACTCTGCTATTTTCATCATACATGCATGCTCTTCTTCCTTGTAGAAAGTCTGTCTCTGCATACACTCATCAAAATCCACAAGAAATCCGTCGAAATCCGGTCCATCTACACAGGCAAATTTGGTCTCTCCACCAACCGTCACACGACATCCTCCACACATACCGGTACCATCAATCATAATCGGATTTAGTGAAACCGTTGTCGGTAAATCATACTGCTTTGTAAGCTGCACAACAAACTTCATCATAATAAGCGGTCCAATCGCAATAACATGATCGAATTTCTCACCGCCATCAATCAGCTCCTGCAACTTCTTGGTAACCACTCCCTTGTCACCAAGCGTACCATCATCTGTCATGATATATACATTTTTACAGAACTCTGCAAATTTCTCCGCCAATATAACGAATTCAGCCGAGCGTCCACCAATAATGACACTGACCTCCACACCCTGCTCAGACAATTTCTTCAACTGTGGATATAACGGAGCTGCACCAACACCGCCGGCAACACCAATAATTTTATTCCATTTTTTAAATGGTGCCGGTTTTCCAAGCGGACCTACAAAATCCTGGAAGTAATCGCCTTCCTCAAGTTTGGACATCACCTTCGTTGAATATCCCACAACCTGGAATATAATTGTAACCGACTCTTTCTCCCGGTCAAAATCAGCTATCGTAAGCGGAATACGCTCACCGTCTTCATCTGCCCGGACAATGACAAATTGACCTGCCTCACAACGGGCTGCCACATAAGGAGCTTCTACCTCCATCATTATAACCGCCTGATTCAGGACTTCTTTTTTTAAAATCTTGTACATGAGATTGTCCCCCATTCAATTTAATTACCATTTTTCAATAACGCCATGCAAAAACCTTTATAAAAAGTCTGCATACTTGCACTATTATAGCACAAACGCCTAATAATTCAAACTATTTCATCAAAAAAGCTTAATTTTTTCATTTTATCAACAGAGAATGTCTCCTTTGCCAGCGAAAGTGCCATGATTCCGTATCCCGGATCACATATAAGTTTCCCCGTCCGGGCATCAGATTTTCGCACTTTTTTCAACATTTCCGCAACAAATAACGGTACAGTAAGATTGCAGAATTTACACTGTTTTTTTCCTGCAAACGCAAGAATCTGAACTATCACATATATAAGCTTCTCATCTGAAAGCGGATGAACCAACCATTCAAAGCGTTCTACATACATCGTATCATCATAGATATCGTATGAAAACAGACACAAGCACTGCTTTTTCCCAATAATCGCCACCCCGCCATGCTGGCATTGATGCTCCTCCAGCATATTTCGCAGATACATCTCTGAACGCTCTGAAAAAAATCTATATTGCTCAGACAATTTCTGATTTATATATCCAGCCAGAATTTCCATCTCTCTGCCGGATAATTCACTTATATCCAAAATATCCTGCTGTATCTCACGAAACTTTTGTTTTTTATATCCGAATACCTCCGAACAACCATCTTCGCAAATTTTGAATTTCATGACACATGTTTCATATATGGTCTGGAAACCAAAGCACGTATAATACTCTCTCCGTTTCGGCATTAAAAAGGCAAACAAACATCCCCATTTCTGCATATCTTCAATGACACGGTCCATCATAAGACGCATGATTCCACGTCTTCTTAATCTTTCTTTCACCGCAACACCGACAATATAATAACTGTCAACAATGCCCGTATCCGTATATATGTTATACGGATTCAAATGAATCATGCCGACCAGTTCTTCTCCGATATATGCACCAAGTATTTTATTATTCACACACACATCACGAAAATAATATTCAGTAAATTCTGCCGGATCATGAAATATCTCATCCCAAAGCATGCGAAACTTTGCCAACTCGCTGCCTTGTTCATCTCGTATTTTTTCATAATATCTGAGAACAATTCCGTCTGTTCCACTGCTCTCCGTCATAAAATACCCCTTTCGTCAATCCATATCCTGCCTGCTATTCATCCTGACTCCGCATAGCACAACCCGGACATCCGGCACAACCGGAGCCCTGCATCACACTTTCTCCACTGACGTTTCCGTGCATCCTGTAATCAAAATTATTTACTGTTTCCAATAAACAAACCGCCTGTGCACTGATTCCTTCTCCGTTACCCGTAAATCCCAAACCTTCCTCCGTTGTTGCCTTGACATTTACCTGAGAAATGTCTATCCCCAGCCTATCAGCAATATTTTTCCGCATCTGTTCTATATATGGCGCTAATTTCGGACGCTGGGCAATCACTGTAGCATCAATATTTCCTATCAACATATTTTCCGCATCAATCAATCTACCGACTTCTTTTAACAGCATCATACTATCGGCACCTGCATACGCGGGATCAGTATCAGGAAAATGTCTTCCGATATCCCCCAGTGCAGCAGCACCAAGCAGGGCATCCATGACTGCATGCACCAGAACATCCGCATCAGAATGTCCGAGCAATCCTCTTTCATAAGGAATATCAACCCCACCCAATATCAGCTTTCTTCCATCAACTAATTTATGAACATCATAACCCATTCCAACTCTCATTTAAAATTCTCCCTTTTATCATCCAAAATATAAACGATAATCCTTTACCTTACTCACCTAATCTATCACATTTCCTCCCCTGTTTCAATTTTATCTTTTTATTTGAGCATACTTATTGCCCGTTTTTCAACTTACTATCTTTTATTGTAAATTTTAGGTTTACTGTTTTTGCCTTTCATTGTAAAATAAGATTAATATTATTTTATACATAAGGAGGATAACGATATGGGACGTTCTATGGGCGGCGGCAGTCGCGGGGGCGGCGGTCGTAGCAGCGGGGGTTCTAGTCGCGGCGGTGGCAGAAGCAGCAGCTCACACTCAATGGGAGGCACCCGAAGCGGCACAAGCCGTGCATTTGGATCAGGACATTCAGGAGGTAGTGCAGCAAGAGGTTCCGGCAGAAGCTACAGTGGTCAATCATCCAGTGGAAATCCAATGATGGGAGGATCACGTGGCGGTATGGGCGGATTTGGCGGCCCACAGGGAGGGCCTGGCGGATTCGGCGGTCCATACGGAGGACCTGGTTATCATCAGGCACCGCCACCTCATCATCATTATCATCGCCATCATTATTACGGTGGAAGTAATCATGTGTATGTCCATCATACATCATCATCAGGGCGCGGTTCATCATTTGCTGCATTATTTATCATAATGATTATTTTCCTGGCAATCATCACAAGCCGGAGTATGTACAGACGAAATAACAGCATGTACTATAACAACAATGCACCAAGCTATCAGGATACCTACTCAAAGGAGCCAAGGGATAAATTCACCGGAACGGTAAACCTGAACGGCTACTACAGTGATCCGGATATGCTGCTATATGATGATGAAATCAAACCTCTGGAAAATGGCCTCGAGCATTTTTACAAAACCACCGGTGTATGTGCATATGTATATTTTGTAGAAGAACTTGATGAGGATGTGGACGGAAACGAATATGCATCCGCATTATATGACGAGCTCTTCAATGATGAGGGACATATTCTTCTGCTCTATGACTATATGAATGCATATATGTATGATGCTGAAGGCTATGCAATCGGCACAACCATTGATTCAGAAGCCCTTGATATGATTTATGACTATATCGAAGCAGAATGGGCAAATGACAGTGAAAATCTTGGTGCCATATTCGGGGGTGGCTGTGCAAAGGCTGCTGACCGTATGATGTACAAAGAAAAAACCTTTGCCCAAAAATATATGGCTATCATTATTGTTATTATTGTTGCAATTGCACTTATTATCATTGTCAACGTTCTGTTCAAATGGTGGAAAGCAAGAACTGCCCAGAAAAACAAGGAGCAGGAAGATCTTGAACGCACATTAAATACGCCGCTTGAGACCTTTGGCAGCACAGAAATGGATGACCTGGAAAAGAAATATGATGATCAAAATAATGATACCTAGTAATATTTAAAATATCAGGTTGCCACTTTAAAACATTGGGACCTGTATATGTATTATGTAAGAAAACCGTTTGTGAACGCCGGTACTTAGCGAGATAGAAAAGCCCCGAATTCTGTAATACACAATATGTAAATTACAGAGTTTGGGGCTTTTCTGTCGAGCTTAGTATCCGCTGCGTGAGCAACCGAGCGAAAGCGGGTTTTCTGGAATATACATATACAGGTCCCAATGTTTTAAAGTGGCAACCTGATATTCTATAAAGTTAATAAAGTCTTTCACTGAAACATATCCTGCAAAATGCCCAGTCCCGAATATACAGCATCCTGCCAAGTTATATCGCCCTGAGTTCCGTCATCTAATTCCAGGTCAGAAAAGAGAACCTTATAATTATCAAAATTTCTGTTGTATTTTCTTTCACATGCAACCATACCCTCGGAATCCGTATATCTGCCGATGGCCATGTTCACTCTGGTATCCTCATTTGTGACATAAACCTCATACTCACGATTTAATATCAGAAGAATACTTTCATTCCCATTTGTTCCATTTATATATGCTTTTCCGAAATCCTTTTCAACATCTTGAAAAGAAACAGCTTCCATATTGTTTACAGAATATATCTGCCCATTTTCATCATGAATATCAAAGGTGCCACGACCTTCCAGCAGAACTACGTACTGCTCTTTTTCCGAATCATCCATGACCGCATCATTTTCTGTCTCCTGATCTGAAGCAATACCTGTCACATCCGCAAAAGTTCCCAGCAGTTTCATCCTTCCGGCATCATATCCATAAAATACAATTTGCGCAGCATCCTGAGAAACATCAAGCGTAATCTCCTGTCCGTTCCCAAGCTCGATTTTTCCTTCTCCATCACATTTTATATTGTCTGGTTTGTTGAAATTAAAGCCTCTCAATATAATTGTGGTTCTCTCTCCTCCCACATCACGTATTACGATATTTTGTTCCGGCACCGCATCTATCAGATATGTATCATTACCCAGATTTCCATCCAGAATATCATTGCCTTTCCCGGCAACCAGGACATCATCCGCCGTATAACCAATCAATATGTCATCTTCATCCCCACCGTACAACACTGTGTTCACCGCAAACGCACCATTCACACCGATTCCATCATATGCACACAAGGTATCATTCCCTGTAGTTCCAAGTACTACCCTGCCGTCTTTGACAGCACCGGAAAGTGCCCCTAACATATATTCATAGTTCAAATTGGAAACAGCCTGTCCCCAAGGCAATCCTCCATCAAAAGCCTCTGTACCGGCTTCAAGAATATTTTTTGTAATATCAAATGTTGTCTTTTCCTCCGGCGCATATGTATACCCCTGGTCATTAACACCAATCTCCTCCGTAAAATAAACACAATTTCCTTCATATGCAAGATCCGACCAGACAATATGTGAGCCCGCCGCCGCAATCTGGGGAATCAGTGTATTTTCATTCAAACCCTCCAGAAATGTCTCGCGGTCTATCTGAAACATATCCTCTGCATAAGTATGCTGAATGATATCTGCCACAGGATAGCCTTCCGCATCCGTATAATTACAAAACTGAATCTGATCCACACCTGAGAAAGTATCAATATTCAAATATTGATAAAAGTACACCAGATCAATAACATGACCGCAGGCACCATCAAAAGAATACCCATACACCCCCGTAACCAACGACTCATAGGTGACAAGGGCACCGCCTAAAGAATGTCCCGTCAATGTAATATCCGCATCCACGCCATCTATCTTAAGCTTGCGTAACAAACTCTTATAACAATTGTCAGCATTTTCAAATTGTCCGCTCAATTCATTTAAAAGTGCAAACCGAAAGTCTGTCCCTGTCCAGTCATTGCTCTCATCCAAGGCAAACTCATCCGTGAACATCTCGCTTCCGCGGAATGCCAATATAACCTGATTATCTTTTTTAAACGCAGCCGCATAAAGTCCTGTGGTCTTATTGTTGTTATAAATCTTATAAATTTCCCACTCTCCCACAATACTGTCATAAAGCTGCGTATATGTTATACCTGAATTCTCCCATATTTCCCCGTCATACAATTCCGGATGATCGTTGACATACGCTGCCACACACTGTCCCTCATAGCCATCCATGTAATCATAAGTGAGTTTTGCAAACAACATATGAACAAATTCAATACGTTCCTGCTCAGTGCCCGAAAAAACAATTTCCTGCTCATCGGCATGACATATCGGTGTATCTGTGCAAAAAGAGACAAGGCACAACGCAAATACAATAAGATACACAAATATTTTCATATGTACACGACATTGATGTATACGAGACAACATACACTTCCCCCAATCAAAAAATACCCTACATTATTTTTATCATATATAATTATAATGTAAGTGCCACAGAAATGAAATAGGATTTTATAACAAAAAAACCTGAAAGCCTTTTTCAGGTTTTCAGGTTTTCTAGTAGCGGGAGGGGGATTTGAACCCTCGACACTACGGGTATGAACCGTATGCTC
>CAMAMD010000053.1 GCA_945836785.1 uncultured Clostridium sp. | reverse complement strand
TGTGTCAAGGCTTTTAGCCAAAGTATCTCTTTAACAGACCTTCAAATGCTTTTCCATGTCTGGCCTCGTCACGAGCCATCTCATGTACGGTATCATGGATTGCATCAAGATTTGCAGCCTTTGCTCTCTTAGCAAGATCTGTCTTACCTGCTGTTGCACCATTCTCAGCGGCAACTCTAAGCTCAAGATTCTTCTTTGTGCTGTCTGTTACAACTTCACCGAGAAGCTCTGCAAACTTAGCAGCATGCTCTGCCTCTTCCCATGCAGCCTTCTCATAATATAAACCAACCTCAGGATAGCCTTCTCTGTGTGCAACTCTTGCCATAGCAAGGTACATACCAACTTCTGTACACTCACCTTCAAAGTTTGCTCTAAGATCAGCAAGGATATCCTCGCTTACACCCTGTGCAACACCTACGATATGCTCTGCAGCCCAGGATAATTCTCCCTCCTGTGCCTTGAACTTATCAGCTGGTGCTTTACAAACCGGGCAAAACTCCGGTGCAGCATCTCCCTCGTATACATATCCACATACTCCACATACAAACTTCATAATTAATACTCCTTTCATTTCTTAATATATCTAGCAATAATGAGAATCATTACTATTTTCTCTAAAAACAATATAACACAAGCAATTTTTTATGTCAATATGGAATTTCCATGAAGCAAAGCCAGCATAAACCAATACGCACTAATCCAACATATTGCTTACCACTTCATTTAAGTGCATGCCATTTGAACCTTTTATCAGTACAATGTCATCCGGTGTCATTACCGACATCAAAAACAATGCGATTTCTCCGTTATCCTTAAAGGTGTAGCATTTTATATCAGCATTCGCATCCTGAACTCCGCGAACAATATGCTGTGCCATTTCTCCGATTACAACCAACTCATCAATCGGTTTGTCTGCCAGATATCTGCCCACCTCATAATGGTACTTTTCACTATTTTCTCCAAGCTCAAACATATCTCCGAGTACAGCTATTTTCTTGCCATTTCCCGGAAGCTCTGCCAGAACATTAATACTTGCTTTCATGGAATCCGGACTTGCATTATAGGAATCATCGATAATTGTATATTTCCCAGGCACCGGAATCAGACGCTGGCGCAGACCCTGGAAGTGTGCAAAGCCCGCAGCCGCCTTTTCCACATCATATCCCATATAATCCACAACTGCCATACCGGCAAGCGAGTTTCCAACATTGTGTCTGCCAAGGGCATTCAAAACCACCGGTACCCTTTTTCCGTCATGAACATAATCATAGACGTACCGGTAATTCTCCATATGAATATTCTCTGCACGATAATCACACCAGTCCTGTGTTCCATAAAAGAGCGTTTTTACATCCGTCTTCCCACGCATCTCTGCAAGCATAGGATCATCGCCGTTCAAAAGCAGAATACCATCCGGCTGAAGTCCATTGATGATAGACAGCTTCTCTGTGCGTATATTCTCCTGCGTCTTAAAGTGTTCTATATGAGCCACACCGATAACCGTCACAACAGCGATGGACGGGCGGGTCATACGCGACAAGATATCCATCTCCCCCGGACCCCCGACTCCCAGTTCCAGCACTGCGAGCTGCGTATCCTTCTGCATTCTGGATAATGTGATAGGGGTACCAATCAGAGAATTATAATTTCCCTGTGTCTGGTACACCGGAATATTCTCATTTAATGCAGCTGCAATCATCTCTCTTGTTGTCGTCTTTCCGACACTTCCCGTTACACTCACAATCGGAATATCAAATCTGTCTCGTATATAAAACCCGATATCCTGCAGTGCTTTCTCTGTGTCATGCACCTGAATATATGGCTTATCGGCAATTACAACATTACTGTGTCTTGACGTAAGGGTTGCAGCTCCCACCTCCAAAGCACTTTCAATAAACATGTGTGCATCTACGTTATTTCCGATTATCGGAACAAAGAGATCTCCCTCCTTGATTTTTCTGGAATCTGTACATATATCCCTGACAACCGTATTCTCATCACCGCACAAAAGCTTTCCTCCGGTAGCAGCAAGGATATCCTTTACTCTCATATCAAACATGGTGTTCTCCCCTATCTCTCAACACTCTATTGAATACACAATCTTACCCGCCAGTTCCTCCGCTTTTTCTCCGCCTGCCAAAATTCCTACCAGGGCAAGCCCGAAATGAATTGCGGTACCGAGTCCCCGGCTCGTGATAATCCGACCATCTATAACAACCTTATCCTCCAAAGGCGTTGCACCGATAAGCTTGTCCTCCATACCCGGATAACAGGTCGCCATCCTATCCTTTAATAATCCCATTTCACCATATACGGTAGGTGCCGCACAGATAGCCGCAATATACTTGCTGCTGTCCGCAGCATATCTTTCAATCATTTCTGCCAGACCTTTATGTGCTTTCAGATTTGGCGTGCCCGGTATACCACCCGGCAACACAATCATGTCCGCACTGTCATCTATCTCCTCAAATAACTTATCCATCTGAATTGTAACGCCATGAGAACTGGTCACGGCTTTCTCTCCCGTCACCGACACCATCGTTGTCTCGACCCCTGCCCTGCGTAAAAGGTCCACAACTGTAAGTGCCTCTACCTCTTCATAGCCTGTCGCGAAAAAAACATTTACACTACTCATTCCGCACCTCCTGTACAAAAAAATGTTTTAATCCATATATTTCTAGTATATAATATATCTATCAAATCTTCAAGAACAAAAGGATGACACAAAATTATGGAAATAGAGCGCAAATTTATCCCACAAAAAGATCTGCCTGTGAAGCTGTGCGACTATGACTGCGTGCTGATTGAGCAGGCTTACATCTCGACAAACCCGGTAATCCGAATCCGCAAAAAGGTTCTCAACCCTAAAAAGCCTTCCGCAACCGATGCACGTTACATTTTAACTGTCAAATCCTCAGGCATGATGACACGTCAGGAATACGAGCTTGAGATAACAGAAGACGCATACACCGGTTTATTACCCAAGGTATCCGGCAACGTTATCACCAAATATAGATACATGATTCCGCTGGAAGATAATCTGACACTTGAGCTGGATATTTTCACCGATACCTTCGAGGGACTTTGCATCGCAGAAATCGAGTTTCCCGATGAAGAAACAGCAAAAAAATATACCCCTCCGGCATATCTTTCCGAAGAGGTAACCTTTGACACCCGATTCCACAACAGTTCCTTAAGCACCATGCTTCCACAGGATATTTCAGACCTGATTTCTTGGGTTCATGAGCACAACTGATGTGGTAACCATATGAATCGATATAAAAATGCATATAATACTTACAATGGTAGTCGGAAGCAATCCCAATGCGGCATTGAAATTTGAGAGAATAATACCAAGTGTCTGCCCGTAAAAGCAAATCTGGAACACCTCGCCAAATGTCAGATTCAGGCTCATATTTTTGTTGACGGAATTGATGAACAGACTGTAGAGCAGTGCTATAACTCCATACTTAATAAAAAAGCCTATACACTGTACCAAAAAACAACAAAATATATACATATAGATGTCCGGTATCATCTGAACCAAAGAATTACAATTAAATCCTTCGGTAAAAAGCCCGGTAATATCTGCACTCTGATACTCCATAACCTGACCATCTATCGTCACAACCATACGTGCAACCTTGCTTCCCATTGCTATATAAACGCCGTTTCTTTTTAGCTGGTCATCCTCAACCTTCGCATTATCCGTATTTACTATCAATGTGAGCCCGTTAATATCCATGCGAAACGGAGTATCCAGATGCAGCTCGCCATCCGAATATGTCAAAGTTGACAGTTGTTCATGAAACAGCTTTTCAAATCCGCCAAAACCGGTTATCAAAGCTCCCGCCGGTATTACAAAAGTAACAATGCCCAGCACCAGCATAATCACTATAACAAATGTCACAAATCGCCCTTTTTTCAGTTTAATCAATTCCTTATACCTGGATGGTTTAAACATCGCATATACAATCTGCTCCGAAAATGTCATGTTCCTACTCCTTTATTATATAACCGTCTTTCGGTATCTTTATCGTCAAAATCGTACCTTTATCCGGCTTGTTATTTATCTCCACGGTTCCTCCGCACATACTTTTCAAACGTTTCCTTATTGTCTTAAAGGACTGTTTACCTGAAAACCGCTTATCCGGACCCGTTCCCTTTCCGTTATCCACAATCTGTATCGCAAAGCAGTCCAGCCTCTCATAGCTTCGAACCACGATACGACCTCCTGATTCAGATTTCAATGCTCCGTTTACTACGGCATTTTCCACCAACGGCTCCACTGTATTATACGGCACCTGAAAATCAATCACTTTATCCTCTACCACAGTCTCCAATCCGCTGTTCCGTTTACACTGTATGCCAAGATATGCTTTAATATACTCCAATTCCTTTGAAAAAGGAACCATATCCGAATTTGTCAGAGTGTCCAGATTATGTTTCAGATACATGGATGCATCATAAACCAGCCGGCTGTCTTCCCTGTCTTTTTCCTTTAAATTATTAATAACCTGGTTTAACGCACCGTAAATCAGGCCGGTATTAATATTTTTGACCGCTTTTTCCTTCTCAATACCGATACTGTTGATAGCCATATCCCGCTGCTTGTTCATCTCCCGAATGATACTCTTTTCCACCGCCACCACGAGCAGGACGATAAACACATAGATTCCAATCTGTAGAACCAGTCCGTCATACGGCTCATAAAACCGGAACAGTGACAATATCGCCTCCAGAATACAGGTAACCGCCAACACAAGATTCGCCCACAGATTGCTGTATATTGTTTTATCCGAAAATGTATCCGCAGCGAGATACATAATGCCCGACAAAAGAATCATGCCAATGACAATCAGGATTTTTGTAAAAATCACATATGTCGCAAAATCGCAGACCGAAAGCATCTGGAACACAATCCCCACCAGCATATTAACGGCAAATACATAAATGCCGATTTCAAAGATCTGTGCAAATCTCCGCTTTACCGCAAAGCATCTCTGATACATCAGGTAAAGAACAGGCATAAGTAAAAGCAAAACCATGCCGGTCATATACACGCCAAAATTATTCCCGGTTATCACCTGCATCAAAGGATTCTGCGTCAGCGACCACAGCACGGCAGAAAAAATAAATCCAAAGGCGTATCCCGCCTTTCTTTTATCCACATTCACGTCATGCATGGTAACCAGAGAAACAGTGAGCAAAATCATAATCACAAGCAGCGTCACACCAAACACAAAGCTTGCACCATCACTGCGAATCAGCTCCGCAAGCACATCACCCTGTGTTCCGCAATAAATACTTCCCACTTCACCACTGTACTGCTTATAGGCGGATGCCATATAAATTGTAATGACATCTCCCGGCTTTGCATCTTTCAGGGAAACCACATTATAACACGGCACTGCGTTTTTCATCAATTTCTGATTGTTCATCACGCCGTTTGAATAAACCTTTGTGTCCCCAAGCATAACGATTACATTCTGAAATTCCGTCCGAAACATCAGCACCGAATCCCTATTTACATCCTCCGGTACTTTTCCCATCAAAGTAATGGTCTCACCCGGTTCGGCATCGAGGGACAGAGGAAGTGTTACAATCGAATCCTCCTCCCCATGATAATTTTTGAGTACCCATCTGTCATTATAGGTGTCAAGCCCACTACCGCCAATCTTATTCCTGTCCGCAGGAGCCAGAACAAACACAAAAATGCCCACGCAAATCAAGCCTGCCGCCACAGCAATCAAAGTCAAAATATTCAGTTGATGCAACTTTCTTTCATTCATCCGATTACTCCAAAATGCTTCATCGCTTTATATATTCCATCGTTCATTACCGTATCGGTCTTGTAAGACGCCACCGCCTCGACCTCCGGGGTACATACTCCCATTGCAATACTGTTCGGTACATATTGTAACATTTCCAGGTCATTATTGCTATCACCAAATACATAAGCCTGCGATAACGGTATTTGGTAACGCGAAAGCAAAAATTCAATTCCGGTAGCCTTCGAGAACCCCTTCGGAACAACCTCAAGGAAGCTGCCCTCTCGCTGTATACAGGTGAAATCCTCCGCAACATAAGCCTTAAATTCTTCCACCCGATCATTTTTCGGATCATACCATGTAGCAAACTTATCAAAGCAAAACTCCGGTGATTCAATATCATCAATCAATTTTCTTTTCATGGAACGGAAATAATCCAGTATCTCTTTATTTCCGCCTTCCTGCATCTCGCGGTCATACGCAGTATGTCCGGTATGCTCAAAGATTGTCATCATGCCACATTCCCTGGCTTTTTTTGCAATCTCATAACAGCGCTCCTTTGGTACAATATGATGCAGCAATTCCTGTCCATGGACGGCAATATAAGTCCCACAGCCACAAACGTAACCATCAAAACCGATATCACGAATAAATTCTTCGATATTCACCAGCACACGCCCTGAATTGATAAATGCCAGGTGTCCCCGCTCCCTTGCCATACCAATCGCACGTTTGGTACTGTCAGGGAGAAACTTCCTCTCATCATTTGTAATCAAAGTCCCGTCTATATCAAAAAAAAGTATTTTCGTGTCTCTGTTTACCGTCATATATACTCCTTATATCTGTTTCATCAGATTAATCATCTCGATAGCGCCAAGGGCACAATCATATCCTTTATTTCCAGCCTTGGTTCCGGCTCTCTCGATTGCCTGCTCAATATTCTCCGTTGTGACAACACCGAACATAACCGGAATTCCGGTCTCAAGCGATACGGTTGCGATTCCCTTTGATACCTCATTGCACACATAATCGTAATGGCTTGTCGCACCCCTTATAACTGCACCGAGACAGATGACTGCATCATACTTACCCGACTCTGCCATCTTCTTCGCAACGACCGGAATCTCAAATGCCCCCGGTACCCATGCCAGTGTAACATCCTCTTCCTTCACATCATGGCGAAGCAGCCCGTCCATGGCACCACCGATCAGCTTCGATACAATAAATTCATTGAATCTCGCTGCAACGATTCCAATCTTAATACCCTCTGCTACCATCTTACCTTCTAACGTTTTCATATCATTTCCTCCTGTTGAAAAAATTTTATTATATATCCAAAATATGTCCCATCTTCTCTTTCTTGGTCTTCAGATAAAACATATCATATTTGCCCGGCTCCATCTGAATCGGTACCCGTTCGACAATCTCCAGGTTATAACCTGCCAGACCATACACCTTAAGCGGATTGTTGGTCAGAAGTCTCAATTGCTTGATTCCAAGATCTACCAAAATCTGTGTTCCGATTGTGTAGTCCCTGGCATCCTCCGGGAAACCAAGCTTCAGATTTGCTTCAACCGTATCATATCCCTGATCCTGCAGCTCATAGGCACGTATCTTATTAATCAGACCGATTCCTCTGCCCTCCTGCCGCATGTAGAGCAGAACGCCTCTGCCCTCCTTTGCAATCATCCGCATCGCTGCGTCATACTGCTGTCCACAGTCGCATCTGGCTGAACCAAGTGCATCTCCCGTCAGGCATTCCGAATGAACCCTGCACAGAACCGGCTTTCCATCCGTGATGTCGCCCTTTACCAGTGCCACATGATGCTCACCATTCAGCTTATTCACATAACCGTAAATCATAAATTCTCCGTACCGTGTCGGCATCTTTGCCTTTGCCACACACTCCACGAACACCTCATGTTCTTTGCGGTACTGTATCAGTTTCTCAATCGTGGAAATCTTAAGGTCATATTTTTTTGCAAACTCCACAAGGTCATCCAGCCTTGCCATGGTGCCGTCCTCTTTCATAATCTCGCAGCACAAACCGACCGGTGCAAGTCCTGCCAGCTTCACGAGATCCACAGTAGCCTCCGTGTGTCCCTGTCTCTCTATGACACCACCCGGACGTGCCTCCAGCGGAAACATATGTCCCGGTCTTCTGAAATCCTCCGGCTTTGCACCCTCCTCCACAAACTTTCTGGCAGTGATGCCCCGCTCGTATGCTGAGATACCGGTTGTCGTGCTGACATGATCCACCGACACCGAAAACGCCGTACAGTGATTGTCCGTATTCGTAATGCACATCTGCGGCAAATGCAGCTTATCCGTATACTCCGGTGCCATCGGCATACAGATTAAACCTTTGGCGTGACTCGCCATAAAGTTTACATTCTCCGTTGTGGCAAACTGCGCCGCACATATGACGTCCCCTTCATTTTCCCTGTTTTCATCATCCAATATTACAACACATTTCCCCTGCCGTAAATCCTCCACAACCTCTTCTATGGAATTAAATTCTGCCATGTTCGTTCCTCCTACAATTTTTATATTCCTCTATCGGTCAGCAAATCCGTTTTCTTTCCGGTTATTATGTCGTGCGATAGAATCGATTTTCTATTTATCTCAGGCTGTCACAGATAACCATGCTGCATCAGAAAATCCGCGTCAA
>CAMAMD010000052.1 GCA_945836785.1 uncultured Clostridium sp. | reverse complement strand
CATTGTCAGATTTCTCATTCTATCTCCTCCATCCACACATAAGCTTATATTTCCGTACACGCCACAAGTTATCACCCATTATAGATTTGCGTATTTTTTTTGTCAACATGCTACAGGTAATTGAATTGGTTCAGTTTTTATCACATTAAATATAAAAATATTGTCAAATTATGAAAAATATATTATACTTAATACATATATATTTTCGAGGTGACAACATGGAACAGACCTATTCAATTTTAGTAGTTGATGATGACACAACCCAACTAAAGATTGTTGAACGTTTATTGTCAAAGGAAAACTATAACGTGTCCCTTGCCTCCTCGGGAGTCGAGGCAATTAATCAAATCAGAAATGGTTATCGTCCCGATCTCATGCTATTAGATATTACAATGCCCGATATGGACGGATATCATACATATCAGGCAATTAAACAAATACATAAAATTCCAACTATTTTTTTGACAGCCATTGAAGACAGTGAATCTGAACTGGCCGGTCTTAAGCTTGGTGCCATTGATTATATTACCAAACCTTTCGAGCTGGAAATTCTGCTTGCAAGGATTAAAAACCACCTTGATCTCTTACATATACCAAAAGACGACACGCATAGTGGCAATGAGCTGGTGATTAAATTTGATGAAAAGAAATTAGACACCATGGCAGAACTCCTGACGGAATCGGAACTGCGTGTCGGAAAACTGATTGCCCTGGGGCTTACCAATCAGGAAATTGCTGAAAGGTGCAGTTATTCCTATACCTATGTCAAAAAAATAGCCTACCGAATCTTCGATAAGCTTCAAATCAGCAAACGAAACGAAATCAGACCTTACTTTTTTTAAGCAAGGTCTGATTTTATAATATTACATGTTAAATTATTTTATCCACATAATATGTCTGGCGGCAATATTACTCTTCTCCATTCCAACAATAGGTACAGAGCTTACACGGTTCTATACCGACTGCTTCCAACATATCATCCAGTCTGTGGAATCTGAGAGATGTAAATTTCAGTTTCTCACATATTTTATCAACCATCTTCTCGTATTTCTCAGAATTATAATCCGCATATTCCTTCAATACTTCATCCGTAACCTCTCCGCCTTCCAGCTCAGCGATAACATTTCTGGTTATCAGCTCCATCTCGGAATTACTTCTGGAGAAATTCAGATATTTACAGCCAAACACAAGCGGCGGACATGCCGGTCTGATATGAACCTCCTTAGCACCATTTTCAAACAGATACTCCGTTGTCTCCCGAAGTTGCGTACCACGGACGATAGAATCATCAATCAGAAGCAGGCTCTTATCCTTGATTAGCTCATGTACAGGAATCAGCTTCATCTTCGCGATCAGATTACGCTTGCTCTGTATCGTCGGCATAAAGGATCTCGGCCAGGTCGGTGTATACTTGATAAACGGTCTCGAGAACGGTATCCCTGACTCATTTGCATAGCCGATGGCATGTGCCGTACCGGAATCAGGTACACCGGCAACAATATCAGGCTTAACATTATCTCTTCTGGCAAGAAGCTGTCCGCAACGGTAACGCATCTCCTCCACGCTGACTCCCTCATAGGAGGATGACGGGTAACCGTAATATATCCACAGGAAAGTACATATCTTCATATCCTTACCCGGCAGCACAAGCGTCTTTACACTGTCCGGTGTAATGACCGCAATCTCACCAGGTCCCAACTCACGTTCCGAGGTGTAGCCCAGATTCAGATAGGAAAAGCTCTCGAAAGCTGCACAATAAGCGCCTTCCTTTTTTCCGATTGCAATTGGAGTCCTGCCGTACTTATCTCTCGCACAATACACACCCTTCGGCGTGAGAATCAACATGGACATGGAGCCCTCAATAATCTCCTGTGCATAGCGGATTCCATCAATAAAGTTATCCTTCTGATCTATGATAGCCGCAACAAGCTCTGTTGCATTGATCTCTCCGTTGCTCATTTCGAAAAAATGGGTTCTGCCCTGCAGGATATCCCGGATAATCTCTTCCGCATTATTGATTTTACCCACTGTCGTAATTGCAAAGGAACCATGGTGTGAACGAACCAGAATAGGCTGTGCCTCATAATCAGAGATACATCCGATTCCCATATTTCCATGCATACTGTTTGCTTCCTTCTCAAACTTGGTTCGAAACGGTGCATTTTCAATCTTGTGAATAGATTTCTCAAAACCATCCTCACCATATACAGCCATACCTGCCCGTCTGGTACCCAGATGGGAATGATAATCCGTTCCGAAGAACAGGTCAAATACACAATCTTCCTTTGATGCAACTCCAAAAAAACCGCCCATAAATTTCCTCCGCATTGATTTGTATCTTTATTGTTTATATCTTTTTTATTTTAACTTTTCTGTCACGCAGAGTTCATTATATCAAGTTCTATGACAAAATGGAATCATTTTTTTAATATCCTGTCGTATTTCTTCTTTCTTACTCCGATATGAGTACCCGTGGTGTTACTCTCTTCATTTTCTTTGAAACCAGATAAGCGAAGCCATAATATACCAATGCCATGAACAAAACCGGTATCACTGCTGCCTGCACATTGAGGCTTGATGAAAAGTTCGTGATACCAAATGTGGAAAATATTGCTCCTACAATCATATCTGAGAAAAGCAGGGTGAGTACGATACCGATTGCAGAGCCAATCAGGGAAGCAATCATAAATCTTACCGCAAACTGGCTTCTCAATCTGGCAGAAGTAAATCCAATTGCCTTGTAGATTCCGTAATTCTGCTTTTCTCTCGCAAATATCTTTCCACATACAAGAATAACTGTGACAACAATAAATACCGCAGCAAGCATATATATGATGAGCGCGATTCCGTTTACGGCATCTACGATAATGCTCATGCCATCAAACACACCGCTTTTCCCGGCAACAGCCTGTTCCTCACCATATTTTTCTGTAATTGCACTGACTATGTCATCCGCTTTATTTTTATCTGCAAGCTTATAACAATATCTGTTGTAGGTCAGCTTGCCTGCCAGTTTCTCATATCCATCCAGATTCATACATATATTTTTACCGGAATCGTTGGAACACTGATAGTAGCCTGACACGATGTATTCCACACGGTTTCCCCCAAGCTCGATTTCTATGGAATCGCCGATTCCAATGCCATAGTTCTTGGCAACGTATTCTGTAATTAATATCTCATTATCATACAGGCAGGTTCTCCCCTTATATACAGTCTCGTAGCGCTCCGGTTCATTTGTCATGCCACACCATATCTGGGTATCGTTCATCAACACATACTGTGAGGCAAAAAGGAATTTTTCATAATCCGTGTACTCCGCAATCAGTGCATCAACTTCCTCTCTGGTTTCCTCGTCTACAGTCCAGACTACCATGTCATACTGAACCGTATCAAACATTTCCCTGAGTCGTTCTCCGTCATTTCCAAACCAGATACACATATCTGTTATCATAGTCATAAACATGACAAGAATCGCAGTGACAATCACAGCACCGATGTACTGTTTCTTCCCCGATGTAAGCTGTCTGTATGCAAGGGATGTTCCAAGGGCACGCTTGGATATCGGCAATCTGAAAAGGCTTGAGAAGTGCACATCTTTTTTCCCTCCGTTTATGGCAGATACCGGTGTAATATATGACAATCTCCGAAGCTTTAAAAATATAAAAAGTACCAAAATCATAAGGATTGCAACAATCGCCAGGCTACTTACCAAAAAAGCCGGAACATTCTCCACATACAATCCTGTCGTCGGTCTTGTGAGCCTGTTGATTCCTGTTATGACAGGTATGGCTGCAGGGATTCCAAGACACGCCCCAAGAAATGCAGCGATAAGATATCCAAGCATGATAGATGCTCTAAGTTTCCTACTTGTCATGCCAACTGCTTTTAAGATTCCAAGGTTTACATAATCCTGTTCAATACTGCTGCTGATGTTATGGCTTAGCACAACCATGGTCGCTACCACAAGCATCACAATAAATCCAATCAGGATACCGGAGAAAATGTTCGTCAACATCGTCATGTAATTATATGCCTGACTTCTCGTAAGTGTGATCCATGAATAGCTTGCATAGGAGGTTGCTCTGTTTAATTCCCGCTCAAATTCCACATCATTTAACTTGCTTCCTTCTGCCTTAAATATACTTAAGGTTATGCAGCCCTCCTTAAACGCCTCCGCATCAGACAGCACCTTTTCTATGTCTTTTCCGTTCAGAAGAAGAGTCTTAATTCCCATCATGGAAGAACCCATATACGGATCCTCAAGATATGATACGATCTTGTACTGATATTCTTTGTCCCAATATTGAAGTGTCACCACATCTCCAATCTTACAGTTGTAGAGTGACTGAAAACAGACGGGTACACAGATTTCTCCCTCATGTAAGACTGGCTGCTCTATCCTTCTATTATCCGCATCATAGATGTTGTAGCTAATGTATGGAGACTGGTAATCATATACAAAAATCGAGCTTTGGGATTTCTTTCCGTTCAACTCTGTAATGTCCATAAACAGATTCGGAATCATATCCACATGGGAGACATCGGGACACGCTTCCAAATCCTTTGCAATTTTCTCACACAGCTCATGATATTTCATATCCGAATCATCATATCGGATGGCTGCAATGATATCTCCGAAACCAACCTCCTCCATAGCCTCCCTGTCTCTTTTTCCGGTATTCACCAATATACTAAATACAGCGACAAGTGCCAGGGAAACTACAAACATTAAAACTGCAATACTGATGTATGCACTCTTATTCTTTCTGAAATTTCCTTTTGTTACTGTCATGATTTCTCTCATATCCATGCACCATCCTTTCTACCAGTGCATAGACGAAAGCCACGCATTTACCTGTATCTCTCTGTTTTTAATATCCTTCTCATCAAATACCGGCAGCTCCATCTCACCACAGATTTTTCCATCCTCCAGATAAAGCAGCCTGTTTCCCCGAAGTGCAGCTCTCACATCATGCGTAACCATGAGAATACTCTGCCCGTTCCTGTTGATATCCGTCAGAAGCGTAAGTACATCCTGGGTATTTTTTCTGTTGAGCGCACCTGTGGGCTCATCTGCAAACAAAATTCCCGGCTCATTGATAACTGCTCTTGCAATCGCTGCACGCTGTGCCTCACCGCCCGATACCTGTGAAGGGAGTCTGCCCTCCGCATTCTCTATATTCATCTGGGAAAGCAGCGCATGTGCCCTCTGTTTTACCTCTTCCTTTGTCTTCTGTCTGTCCATATAACCCGGAACAAGTACATTTTCAAGGAGAGAAAGATTGCTTACCAGATGTACCTGCTGGAACACAAAGCCAAATTCCATAGAGCGGAAAGCCGCCAGCTTTTTCTCGGATAAACCGGTAATCTCACTTTCTTTATATGTCACCTTACCGGACGTCGGTGTATCCATTCCACTCAGACTATATAACAAAGTGGATTTACCCGAACCTGAGGAACCCATGATAATCGTGAAGTCTCCCTCGTAAATCTCAAGATCCACGTTATCAAGCACATGATTCTGTGTCCCCTCGTTGGCAAAACTCTTGCAGAGCTTTTCTGCTTGTAATATCATTTTTTTCATATATGACTCCTTTTCAAAGCTTATGTGTGATGTCATATAAACAAATTTCACGAGCAAGACCCTATGCAGTCGTCGGTACTTAGGCTGTGTACTATAACAGCCTTATGTACCGTTACGTCTGCATCGGAGCGAGAGCGCGTCTTGCGACGAATTTGTTTATATGACATACTTACTATGTTGAATCTAGCATACAATGAGAAATATTAAGGAATCCTTAAGAACAAAGAAATAATTTCATTCTTATAGAATTATTGTACTTTCATCGGAAAATATAACAGGACTTCCAGCCCGTCGTCATGGTTTACGAGTTCTACCCTGCCGTCGGTCTGCTGCATAACATATTGTACGATAAATAATCCGAGTCCTGCTCCCGGTTCTTCTCCGCGATTGTTTCCCCGATAGAATTTTTCAAATATAAACGGCATATCCTCAGGCGGAATTCCGTTTCCCTCGTCCTTTATGTGAACAACATATTCCTTACTCAGGTCCTTATCTGCCTCGATATTATTGACTGCGGTGTTGCGGTAATCTCCTATCGTACCGTCATCTTGCCCTATAATCTCCGTATCTATGTATATATTGCTTTTCGCATATTTTCTCGCATTATTAATGATATTTTCAATAACCTGTGCGATTCTTCCCGCATCTGCATTTATTATCGTTGCCGGCTTTATTTCATGCATCACGATATCCGCTCTGCCCCCCGACATGGAATCCACTGTCTCCTTTATCACCTTGTCTATCTCTACGTTTTCTCTCTTAATCACAAGCTTATCAAGGTCATGGAGAGAATGGATGAACATATCATCCGTGATCTTCGCTACCTCGTCACATTTTCTGGTAATCACATCAATGTACCTGTTTCTCCGCTCCGGCGTTGTATCCATATTCTCCGAGAGAGCCTCACTGTAGGCACGAATTGACGCAATTGGTGTCTTGATATCGTGTGACAACGTCGCAATCACCGTTTTGTTGTTCTCCACAGCCTCCTGCTCACACTGTCTCGCCTTCTTGATCTCTCTTCTCATATGGTCGAATGCCCATGTGAATTCTCCGAACATATTGACACGGTTGTATTTTAAATCCTGATCCAGATTACCCGCTGCGATATCCGCCGCAAAGCCTTCCAGCTTTCCAAAAGGTTTTAGCACGAGGATATAAATTACCAGATATAATATTAAAATAAATACAATCACCATCACATAGAATATCTTTATGTAGCGCGTGTCCATCTCCTGTTGTGTATTTTCCTTTTCCTGAAAATCAGACATCATCCCGGTTAATTTTTGCTTTGCAACATCATATTGATTCTCATCAATCAGCTTGTACACTTCATTTAAGGCAACCACGGCCTGACCGTTTTTTTCTGTCCCACTTTGTCTGTCATACTGTTTTTTACAGTTTGCATAAAGCATCAGAAATACAGCGGTCACAACCATAATGCTGGTCACTGTCATTATCATGACCTTCGATGCGATTTTAGATTTGGATCTTCTACTGTTCATCTCCTGCCTCCTGCAGCATATAACCCACACCCCAAACTGTCTTTATAAAGGATGGTGCAGATGAATTTTCCTCAAGCTTCTCCCGCAGCCACCTGATATGTACGGTCAATGTGGATGGTTCCACCTCCGCAAATGCCCCCCATACGTCGCGAATCAGACTATCCTTGGAGAGTGCCTGTCCCTTGCGCTCTGCCATATAGAGAAGCAGATCAAACTCCCTTAATGACAAGCTTACCTCTCTGCCCTGTCTGGTCACTGTCCTCGCAGCAGAATCAATGATAATCTCATTGTCCCTGCCTGCCATCAATGTATACTTTGTATCCGAATGTTCAAAGCCATATGTACGTCTCAACAGAGAATTGATTCTGGACATAAGCTCTTTCAATGAATACGGCTTGGCGATATAGTCATCCGCCCCCATATCAAGCCCGACAATCTTGTCATCTTCACTGGTTCTGGCACTTGCAAATATAACAGGAACCGTAGAAATCCTGCGCAGCTCCTCGCAGAAAGAAAATCCCGTTCCATCCGGCAGATTAATATCAAGCAGAATCAGATGAAACTGTTCCTTTTCAAGCAGACTGTAAGCCACATCAAGACTTGCCGCAAGGCTCACCTGATATCCCTTGTCAGACAACATATCGAAAATGAGCATAGATAAATCCGTATCATCATCTACAATCAAGATTTTTTTATTTTGCAAAAGTTTCACCACCTTTTATTTCTTTTCCATATTTCCTTTCCTGATAACATTATAACGCATACCGGATACCGCAACAATCACTTTTGAATTTTGCGGTACCCGATAGCGTATTTATATTGTGAATCGTCTATCTTCTTTATATTCTGTTTACTCTTTATTCAGTGATATCAATGGCAAACAGATCTTCTCCCGCCTTGATATCCCCGGTTTTAATCACCCTTACCGACTGTTTTTCAGTCAGCTCTGTGCAGATAACAGGCGATACCAGAGAAGGTGCATTTGCCCCGATATACTCTATATCAAGCTTCATGAGAATGTCTCCTGCTCTCACTGTATCGCCATCCTGTACGAAAACCTCAAATCCCTTTCCATCCAGTTTCACCGTATCGATTCCCATGTGCAAAAGCATTTCTATACCATCTGAGGTTGAGAATCCGATTGCATGCTTTGTTGGGAATACAAATGCAACCGTTCCGTCTGCCGGTGCAACTACCTCCGCACATTTTGGCTCAACGACCATACCATCCCCCATCATCTTCTCTGCAAACCCTTCATCCGGTGCAGTCTCTATCCTGTCTGCCACACCGGTAACAGGACTCTTTATTATAATGGAGCTTATCACTTTGTGAGAATCACTTGACGCATCAACTGTGTTATTATCTTCATTTTTGCCTTTCATGTCCTCATGTTTATTTTTTTCCTGAATCGCAGTCTCATCTGCATCCTCCGATGCATGCTCCAGATACTCACAGAGATTGGATTTAATCACGGACACTCTCGGTCCGTAGATGATCTGAATACCGTTTCCCTTGCATATCACACCTGACGCACC
>CAMAMD010000051.1 GCA_945836785.1 uncultured Clostridium sp. | reverse complement strand
TATACAATTCTTCTGTATTATCCGTATATTCTGTTTCAAATACAAGTTTTCCGTCCTCACGATATATAGTACACAATGTCTCGTCATCATAAAATGATATTGCAGTGTGATTATGCGTATAATCTACCAATCTCGCACTGACACCGTTTTCCGGGCAGATTTTTGTATACAACGCATTATCCTCATATACATACCAACACTGGTTATAATTATCCAGAACCTCCACGTCTCCCTCGGAATTTTCGTATGCCTGTATATAACTTCCATTTTCTTCAAATCCAAGGAAACGATACTCCGAATAAATTTCGGTTCCATTTGCATAATAAACCGTATTGACACTACAGCTCTGTCCCCCCGCCAAAAGTGCATCACCGGAATTAGCCGACTGCAGATCTTCCAATGTCAATTTCTGTTCTTCCTCTGAAGCCTCTTCCGTCACCGTCTCATTTTCTGCAACAGGCGCAGCATCTGCTTCATCTTCTGTTTTTTCATCCTGTTCTGATGTTTCCTCTGCTTTTTTCTCTGTCGTAACCAATACAAGCTCATCTTTCTGCCCGCACCCACAGAAACATAATGTCACAAAGCAAAACAGACTGTACAGGATATACCGGTACATTTTTCTCATATGTTATCACCTATCTCTTTAAGATTCTTTTTGCAATTTCTTTCGCCTGTCCAAATTCCTTTGTACGGAAAAACGCCAGCAAAAATAATACATTCGCAACCACAACACATATAAGTGCTTTCAGCAGCAAAGTTAATATACCCGTATCCGCAATCATGTTGCAAATCAGAGCACATATGACACATATCACAAGCGTCACCACTGCATAGAAAAACAGCTTTCCCACATACTCTTTCATACTGCGCTTGAACAACACCGTAAACAGGTTATGCAAAATCCACGGCACACCCACAAGCAGAATAGAAAGAATCGTAGATATAATAACTCCATTTATTCCGATTATCTGTATCAGAATAATATTCAAAACAACATTTACAAGGGCTGTTACAATCGGACGGAACCTGTCCTCATGCCAGATTCCAGCCGCATCTTTATAGGTGATTAAAAGCTGCATCACACGATCCAGGAAGAAATACAGCACAAAACAAATCACGGAGCTATATCCGAAAAGGTTATCCTCCGAGCCCGTCCACAACAACATAAAAGGCTGAAACAGACACAATAAACATACACAGCAAAAGCCTGTAAGCCACATCACAATAAATGTCAGTTTCTTCAAATCCGCAAAATTCTTATCAGAAGTTTCCGTCAAAATACTATTTCCGATTCCGGCTGTACAGGAGTCAAACACAACCTTGACAACATTGAAAGCAGCAGTAAGAATCTGTGTATAGTTTCCATAAATACCAAGGACAGCCAGTCCAAGAAATGCCGAAACCGTAATAGAATCCACAGAAGAAACTAAAACGACACCCAGCTTCATGGTAAATAAATCTTTAATCTTTCCGTTAATTCCCTTTACACGTTCTGCCGGAAGTTCACCCTCCGGATTATAATCCGGATACATCTTTTTTGCCCAGTAAGCTGTTATGATATTGGTACACACCTGTGTAATTATAGAAACAATCAAATATACATAGTAATCCTGTAGTTTAATTACAACAAAAAGCTGCAGCACATACTGTACTGTATTCGTTGCAAGCATGACCTTACTTGCAATATCAGTCCTCTGATGTGCAGTAAGCAGACTGTTCTTATATGCAAACAGCCAATACGACATTACCGTACATAAAAGATTGAGTAAATATACTGCATAAACACTGATACCAGCCGGAACGCCTGTTTTAATCAGCATCGGAATAAACGGAGTCAAAGCAAGACCAACTACCGCAATCAGCAAACCTATGATTCTATAATATCTGCGATACAGTTTTAACAGAGCACAGATTTCCGCTTTATCACCATCTACAATCGGCTGATACATGCTGTATACCATAGCAGAACCCACACCGAGCTCCGCCAGATTAAGTACAAAAAGGACGGAACCAAACAGACTGCTCAATCCAAGATACTCTTTACCCATATAATACATAATTGCCGTTCTCATCAAAAACGGCATTAATATCTGATATCCCCTAAGCAGCATACCGAATATTACGTTTCTTCCAGCATTTCCAACTCTGCTTTCCTGCATATTTCACATTCCTCGCACTTGCTTTTTTTTATTATATCCTGTAATATTTACTCAAATTCAAACATTATTAAATGGAGATGATATTCATGGAACATTGTAATCCTATTTATATTACCATAAATAAGGAAAAACTGAAATATAATATACAACATAGTTTTGAATTATGTAAAGAAAAATCTATCAATCTGGCTGTTGTCACCAAAAGTATCTGTGCAGATGCCTGCATCATAGATATCATAAACCAATCACAGGCTACGACAATTGCAGATTCCCGAATCGATAACCTATCCAAAATTGACACGAAGAAAACCAAATTATTAATCCGTCCGGCTGCACCACAGGAAGCCGATTCGGTCGTAAGTTGCTGTGATATGAGTTTTGTAACAGAGTTCTCTACATTACAGGCACTTGAGGCAGCATGCAAAGCACAGAATCTTACCCACGATGTACTTTTGATGATTGATCTCGGGGACTTGCGCGACGGAATCATGTATACCGATACAGAACATATCATGAATTTGGCAAAATATACACACGAAAGTAAGCATCTGCGTCTTTCCGGAATTGCAACCAACTATAATTGTTTTCTGGGATATCTGCCAGACAAACAGAATATGAATATTCTGGCAGAAATACACAAGGAACTTACACCTCTCTATGATACAGATACACCAGTCGTCTCTGGCGGTAACTCAAGTTCCGTTTCACTGCTGACAGGTGATTCCGATATTCTCTCTGACGAAGTCAATCAATTTCGTATGGGAGAAGCAGTCATGCTCGGTCGTGACCCTGCAGATAACACATTGATTCCGGGATATGAATATGATGTATTCACTCTGTATGTTCCGCTGATTGAGGTACAGGCGAAACCAATCATAGAGAATGGTGTCCAATCCGAGATGAGGAGAGGCATTCTGGCAGTCGGAAAGCAGGATGTACAGATTGAGCATCTTCTTCCGCGTGATTCCAGACTAACATTACTCGGTGGCTGTTCGGACGAATGTGTCATTGATTTATCAGCGGCACCCGAATACAAGGTGGGCGATACCATCAGTTTTGATCTTGAATACGGTGCACTTATGACTGCATTTGTAAGCCCATTCATCTCACGAAAATATATCTAAATGCTAAAATACAAAAAACGAAAATAACTATCATGTTAAGATGGAGCTGCCGCACGAAGGTCATATAGCAGGGATATACGTATAATTCGGAAAACCCGCTCTCGCTCGTTGCTCACGCAGCGGTACTAAGCTCGACATAAAATCGTGCCAGCTCTGCACTTTACACTTTGTGTATTGCAGAGCTGGCACGATTTTCTATCTCGCTAAGTACCGGCGTTCACAAACGTTTTTCCTCCATTATACGTATATCCCTGCTATATGACCTTCGTGCGGCAGCTCCATCTTAATATGACAATCTATCTTTGTTTTGAAAGGTAGAAACATTTTTATGCGTGCATTTTATATGCAATTCTGAGCTTATCCGCTATCATAGCAATAAACTCTGAATTTGTAGGTTTTCCTTTTCCTGCACTCACAGTGTACCCAAACATCTCTTCAAGAACATCGATCTTCCCTCTCATCCATGCAACCTCTATCGCATGCCTGATTGCACGCTCCACACTGCTTGATGTTGTTTTATATTTTTTTGCAATACTCGGGTATAAAAGTTTTGTAATAAAATTCAGCATATTCATATCATTGACAGACATTATAATTGCCTCTCTTATGTATTGATATCCTTTAATATGTGCCGGAATTCCGATCTCCCTGATTATCTTTGTAACATCACTTTCTATCGTATTCATATCGTATCTTGCATCATACTTCTCCACATATCCCATTTCATCTTTCTCGTCAGCCATATCTGCAATCTGTAAAATTCTTTTACTTAAAACATCCAGATTACACGGTTTCATGATATAATAGTCGGCTCCAAGATTAAATGCCATGCTGATAATCCTCGGTGCATCCACAGTCGTAAGGAAAATAATTCTGGTTTTGTTCAGATCCTCATTTGCTCTAATCTGTTCTACAACCTCCAACCCATCCACATTTGCTATAAAAACATCTATAAGTAAAACATCCGGTTTATTCTCACAAACCATACTATAAACCTCACTTCCGTTATCAGTCACATTTTGAACCTGAATCTCGCGGCATCGATTCTCTAATTGTTTAGACATTGTTTTGCAAGATGAATCTGCAATCACAACCCGAATCTTATGTTCCATCATAATCTCTCCTCTTTTCATCTTAATTGTTCCAACTAACCAGGTATGATTTATTTACATTATTCGATTTATTTACATTATTCGATTTATTCCACATATAATTGACAATCGTTTATTATAGTAGTAAAATCAAATTTCATTGAGAAATATTTTACATTCACATTTCTCAAATCGGAACCCGAAGTATTAAACAAGACTTTTTCATTTTATACGATTATTTTGAGAGGAGGAACATTATGCATCAAGAAAAATTAAAATTAATTTCGAGCAAATTAACGTCAGACCAAAATAACTACATGAACGCATTCAGACAAAATCTGTTTTTGTATGTAAATGAAAAAGACATAACCATTAAGGAAATTTCCGAAGAAGCAGATATTCCGTTTTCAACTCTTAATTCGATTCTTTACGGAAATCCAAAAGATATTAAACTATCCACTGTCGTAAAACTGGCAAAAACACTTGATGTAAGTATTGATGAACTCGTCGGAGCTGAAACCATCAATCCGATAACAAGAGAATCTATGTCTATATGCAGAAATCTTCCGGAACATGCATTATATCTGGTCAGATATTTTATACGGCATCAGAAGAAAATATATGAATCAAAGGATAATAGAATTAAAAGAATCTCTGTCCTGAAACCGGAATGCAATCGTGGTAATTTGCTCACCACGAATGTCATTGTTCCAATGGAAGTCGATAGTCTGCCAGATAGTTTGAAGTCAAAAATATATCTGGGTGTAAAAGTTCCCTGTGAACACTATATGCCTTACTATGCTCCTGGTGATATTATACTGGTTGCGGCTGACAGAGAGGGGTTGAACGGAGAACGATGTGTCGTTACACATAACGGCAAAATATATCTGGTTGAAAAACGTTCCTATATTAAAGACGGAAAAAAGCATTACAAATATGTTGCACTTTTGAATGATGATTTTGTTGTTTCTGAAAATGACATTGATGACAAGGTCGGTTATATTGTCGGTTTTTTAAATCCCGACGGAAGCTGGGGGACCAGATAATCCTTCACTGGTAAGAATATAAAACAGAAGCGACTGTTATGTTTGGCATGACAGTCGCTTCTGTTTTATATTTAAATTTTTATTCTTCGTTTATACCCATACCATTCTTTCTTCTCTCAAAGAAATCCCTGGTCTCCTTTGCAACCACTCCACTCAATGCAAACAACGCAATCATATTAGGTATTGCCATAAGTCCATTAAAGATATCTGCAATCGTCCATACAGCAGAAACCGTCATGTATGGTCCTATAAAGACAGCTATGATATACAGCCATCTATAGACAAGAATCGGTTTCTTTTTTCCTCCTGTCAGATATTCCAGACATCGCTCGGAATAATAATCCCATCCAAGAATCGTAGTAAACGCAAAAAAAACGAGACATAACATAAGCAGACACGCAGAAGCAGTCTCCGGGAACGGAAGGCCGTTCTTAAATGCATATGTAGTAACACCAACTCCCTCTAAACCAGGTTGTTTCCATGCTCCCGTGATTACGATAGAAAGTCCTGTCATCGTACATATTACAATTGTATCAATAAAAGTACCCGTCATAGATACAAGTCCCTGGCGTACAGGTTCTTTGGTCTTAGCTGCCGCTGCAGCAATCGGCGCAGAACCAAGACCTGCCTCATTTGAGAAGATACCTCTTGCAACACCCTTCTGCATCGCAACGATCATAGTACCAACAACACCGCCCGTTACCGCAGACGGATTAAACGCGCCCTTTACAATCGTGACAACCGCATCAGGAATTGCTCTATAATTGACAACAAGAAGAATAACAGAAACCAGTACATATGCAATCGCCATAAATGGTACGATTATCTGAGACACACTGGCAATTCGTTTAATTCCTCCAATAAGCACCAATGCAACGCACACACTCAGGATAAGCGATGCAACTACAACAGTCCACGAATACACGCCTATGCCAGGGATTTCAACAGTCCACTTCTGATCTGGATCAAAGAAAGAATTGATCGCCGACGCGATACCATTCACCTGTGAAAATGTACCGATTCCAAATAACCCAACACAGATTCCGAAAAATGCAAAAATTTTTGCGAGCCATTTCCATTTCTCACCCATGCCTTTCTCGATATAATAAAATGGGCCTCCAAGTGCATGATTATCCTTATCAACCACACGATATTTTACTGCAAGCAAGCCTTCTGCATATTTTGTAGCCATTCCAAAAAAAGCGGCCACAAGCATCCAGAAAAGTGCACCCGGACCTCCGGCACATATTGCTGTCGCAACACCTACGATATTACCTGTACCTATCGTTGCCGAGAGTGCCGTACACAGTGCACCAAAAGAAGTGACCTCTCCCTCTCCATGGTTCTCGTTCTTCACCATCCATTTGAGTGCCAGAGGCAGTTTTCTGATCTGAAGCAGTCCAAGTCTGACTGTAAGAAGAATACCTCCCACCAGAATAAGCACCATCAAAGGCGGCCCCCAGACAAAATCATCAATTGCCGTCAAGGCATCATTAATTGCTTTCCACATACCTAACTCCTTTGTAACTTTATTTTATGTCGATTTTTTCAAAATCAACTTAACTATATTAACATATATCCTCAAAAATTTAAAGGAATATATTTCCTTTCCTTTTATTTTATTAGATGAAATCGTATCTTAATCATGCTTGACAATTTCAGTGCACAAAGTAATATACATTATAGATGAAACTTATTACATAGCTGTAACACTTAACAGGAGGTATCTGTATTATGTTCCAGACAATCGAATCAAAGCATCCACAATTTTATCAAATTTTCCGTGTTATCGTTGTTGTATTTGCATCGATTTTATATGCATGGAATCTGTGTTGTTTTGCAAAGACAGCCGGTCTGCTGCCCGGCGGATTCTCCGGTGTCTCCCTGTTACTGCAGGAAATTGGAATCCAATTCGTGCATATTAAGATTCCGTATACACTGTTTAACGTGATTTTAAACCTTATTCCGATTTACATAGGTTTTAAATACATAGGAAGAAAATTTACACTCTATTCCATCCTGACAATCTTACTGTCCAGTATCTTTGTCGATATCCTTCCAAGCTATGTATTTACTGAAGATATTCTTCTCATCAGCGTCTTTGGAGGTATTATCAACGGATTTGCGATCTGTCTGTGTCTGAATGTCGGAACGACAACAGGCGGTACTGATTTTATCAGTATCTATCTGGCTCAACAAAAAGGGATTGATGCATGGAATTATATTCTGCTCGGAAATGTCATCATGCTCACAATTGCAGGGGCTCTGTTTGGCTGGTCAATTGCATTGTATTCCATCATATACCAGTTTTGCAGCACACAGGTCATCCAAATGCTATACAAGCGCTATAAAAAAGAGACACTTTTTATTATCTCAGACAAAGCAGAACTGATATACCGTACGATTCGGGAAACAACCAACCACGATGCAACACTGTTTCAGGGCATCGGCTGCTACGAAGAAAAAGAGAAAACAATGATCTATTCTGTTATCAACACAGAAGCAAAACGCCAGTTAATTCCTTTGATTCGCTCCATTGATCCTCATGCTTTTATTAATATTGTAAAGACAGAGGAACTATCTGGCAGATTTCACAACATCCCAAATGATTAACTGAATGCAACAAAAGCCGGATAAGTCTCATCCGGCTTTTGCTATATTCATAATGCATATATTGTTATTTTGACAGATTAAAGTTATTGATCTGCTGATTCAGGAGTTCTGTCTGCTCTGTCATCTGCTCCGCAGTTGCCGAGTTCACCTTTGATATCTCTGTATTATTCTTGACGATCTCCTCTATCTCTACGACAGATTCGGATATCCTCTCGATATAATCCTCCTGCTGCTCTATCACATCAACCACGTTGCTAATCTCGTTTCTTGCCGCTACAAATCCATCCAGATTCTGTCTCAGAACATTCACTGTATTGCTCATAATCTGCATACCCTCTTTTACGGCATTGTTATTTCTGGCTATCATATTATTGATAATCTCGCTGGTGTCTGCAGTATTATTTGACAACTCTCTGATTTCATTTGCCACGACCGCAAAACCTTTTCCGGCTTCGCCGGCACGTGCAGCCTCAATCGACGCATTCAGTGCAAGAAGATTCGTCTGTGCATTAATATTGTTAATCATCTCCAGGCATTCCCCGATTCTTGCAGAGCTATCCTCAATCTCAGCCATCTTGCGATTAAGCTCACTGATCTGATTGTCTGAAATATCCTGTAAATTGGAATTATTGGCATCCACAATATTAATTACGTTTTGTGCATTCTGTGTTGCCGCCTGCATATTTGCTTTCAA
>CAMAMD010000050.1 GCA_945836785.1 uncultured Clostridium sp. | reverse complement strand
TATTTACAATTTTTGTGACAATTATTATTTTTGTGGCAGGTTGTTCAGTTTTCTATTGGAGCAGTAAAATTGTGAATATTGGTATTGAAAAAGCGTATCAGCAAAATCTCTTAAGTGAACAACAAACATATTTTTATAAGGCATGCCAGCATTTTTTCTTGTTAGATTTATATGCATTAAATAAGCTGGATTCTTTATAATACAATCATTATCAAGGTATTGTTTTTTTACTGCCTGCCACATTTTTAGTATGTATATTTGGGTGGTTCATGGTTGTGCAGACTGGAATTATCAGCAGTGTCGGTATCGTCAAAGCCTATAGAAATAGCCTGCTGAAAAGGAATAGCATGATTTTCTATATAATTACACAGTTTATACCTTTTGCAGATATGGTATTTGCCAGAAAACTGCTCGAAAAATTGCAGTAAATAGTGACTTTCAATGGTTAATTACTATTGGATTCATATTATGGGGGAGAACAATATGAATAACAACGAAACAGCAGGTCTTAAATATCCGCTTCTTATGGTTCACGGAATGGGTTTTCGTGACAGTAAATTTCTCAACTACTGGGGAAGAATACCGGGAGAATTGGAGAAACTTGGTTGCAAAATATATTATGGCAATCAGGATAGTAATGCAGATATTGAAACCAACGGAGAGGTAATAAAAAGACGTATAGACGAGATACTTGCGGAAACAGGTGCAGAAAAGGTGAATATTCTGGCACATTCTAAAGGTGGTCTTGACTGCAGATATGCCATTTCCACACTCGGTGCCGCTGATAAAGTTGCCTCACTCACAACAATAAGTACTCCGCATAATGGCTCAAAATCCGTGGATTTGTTGTTAAAGCTTCCTGATTTTTTAGTACGCTTTGTTGGGAAATGTACGGATCTTGTATTTAGGATATGTGGTGATAAGAAACCAAACTCATACAGGGTTTTCCATTCTTTTTCAACAAAATGTGCAACTGAATTCAACCGTAGCAATCCAGATGCCGAAAACACATTTTATCAGAGCTACGCTTTTGTGATGAAGAGTCCGTTTAGTGATATATTTATGTTTTTTCCATGTCTTGCAGTTACTATGATTGAGGGAAAAAATGATGGCCTGCTCACTCCTGATGCCGTAAAATGGGGTGACTTTAGAGGAACATACAAAGGAAATTCTAGACGGGGAATCTCACATTGTGATGAGGTAGATATGAGAAGAAGACGTTTTACAAAAAGACAGGGTGATGGCATTTCAGATATGCCAGAATTCTATTGCGGTATTGTAAAGGAATTAAAGGAAAAAGGTTTTTAAAATATAAGCTCTGCCATACTGTAAGAGTGTTGGCAGAGCTTATAAATTGTTTATTCCTGTGAATCAATCTCGTTAAATTCTTCCTCGTCAAGCAGCTCATCAAAGGCATCTGCTACAGCCTCATATTCCTCCTCTGATTCAATCTGAGCGAGCTCAATATCCTCGCCCTCCAGTTCTTTGTAACGGTACAGAAAGACTTCATCCTCCTCATATCCGTCAATCACCTTGTCAGGGAGCAGTGCGATATAGTCCTGGCCGTTTACGGGAAAGATGGCAATCACATCACACTCAAGTTCTGTTCCGTCGTCCAGCGTCATTGAAACCTTTGCCTCGTCCATTTCGTCGAAATTTTCATTATTACCCATATGATTTCCTTACCCTTTCATATAAATTTTTGTCTGAAATCATCAATATTATTTTATTGATATTTCGTTTGCAACCTGTGTTGTTGAAAACAATAAGTAGCGAACCGGATGATTTCAGTTGAAAATATCCCCAATCGCTTGAAAAAATATGTTTATTGTTTATAATATCATAAGGGAATATGTGTCAATGGTCAATATATCTTTCCTAAAATTTACAATCGGCCATCAAGGACATGAGAATACTGACATGCGACATGCAGTTTATAGGCAGAGAGGAATAATTATGAAAAACCTGATGAAATATTTTAAACATTATAAAATAAAAGCGATTCTGGCACCGCTTTTCAAAATGCTGGAGGCCAGCTTTGAATTACTGGTTCCCCTTGTTATGGCGGCTATCATTGATAATGGTATAAAAAATAATGATAAGCCTTATATTTACAAGATGGCACTGCTTATGATTGCCCTTGGTATAATTGGGCTGGTTTGTTCGATTACAGCACAGTATTTTTCTGCAAAGACGGCAATGGGCTTTGGAAAGGAGCTTCGGTATGATTTGTTCAGACATATTGAGACACTTTCCTATACGGAAATTGACCAGATTGGAAGCTCTACTTTGATTACGCGTATGACGAGTGATGTCAATCAGGTGCAGACAGGCGTCAATATGTTTCTTCGGCTTTTTATGCGGTCTCCGTTTATTGTCTTTGGCGCAACAATCATGGCGTTTACAGTAGATGTGGAGGCGGCGAAGGTATTTCTTGTGACGTTGCCGGTTTTGATTGTCATTGTGTTTGGTATCATGTTGATTTCGATACCCCTTTATAAAAAGGTACAGGGCAAGCTGGACACAGTGCTATTAAAGACAAGGGAAAATCTGTCCGGTGTGAGAGTAATCCGTGCATTTAATCAGGAGAAACAGGAAAAAGAAGAATTCCATGCTGTGACGGAGGATTTAACAAAAGGGCAAATCTTTGTCGGTAAGATATCTTCATTTTTAAATCCGCTTACCTATGCAGTGGTAAATCTGTCTATTGCGGCGCTTATCTGGAAAGGCGGAGAGAGAGTAGAACTGGGAATTTTAAAACAGGGTGAGGTCTATGCCCTCGTGAATTATATGTCGCAGATTCTTGTGGAGTTAATCAAGCTGGCAAATTTGATTATTACGGAGACGAAGGCTGTTGCCTGTGCCAATCGTATCAGCAGTGTATTTGAGACAAACAGCACACAGGTATACTGTAAAGATGCGGTGGAAAAGAAGTCCGATGATGGGAAGGTTATTGTGCCGAAGGTGCAGTTTGTGAATGCGGGGCTGACCTATCATAATGCGAAGGAGTCCTCTATAGAGGGGGTAAACCTAACCGTGGCACCGGGAGAAACCATTGGTATTATAGGAGGTACAGGTTCGGGAAAATCCTCGCTGGTCAATCTGATTCCTCGTTTTTATGATTGTACGGAGGGGCAGATTCTGATTGACGGTGTGGATGTGAAAATGTATCCAAAAGAGCAGTTAATCAATAAAATCGGTGTGGTTCCGCAGAAGGCGGTGCTGTTTACAGGAAGTATTGAAGATAATATGCGCTGGGGAAAGGCGGATGCTACCCGGGAAGAAATAGATAGTGCACTCGAAATCGCACAGGCAAAGGATTTTGTTGCGGAGAAGGAGGGCGGCATCGCTTTTCGGTTGAATCAGGGTGCAAAAAATCTTTCAGGCGGTCAGAAACAGAGGCTTACAATAGCGCGTGCACTGGTGAAGAAACCGGAGATTCTGATTCTGGATGACAGTTCTTCCGCACTTGACTATGCCACGGATGCGGCATTGAGAAAGGCAATTAAGGAAAAGACGGACAACACGACGGTATTTATCGTGTCGCAGCGTTCCTCATCCATTATGTATGCAGATCAGATCGTGGTCTTAGATGATGGCAAGGTTGCCGGAGTCGGAACACATGATGAACTGCTTGCTGATTGTGAGGTTTATCGAGAGATTTATTCATCACAGAACAGGGAGGAGGCGAACCGTGATGCAGAGTAAGAAAACAAAAACAGGAAATGCCGGGATTCTTCGGCGTGTGTTGAAACATATCAAAAAATACAGCTTTCTAGTAATCCTGTCTTTCCTCTGTGCGGCAGTGTCGGTGGCATCTACGTTATATGCACCGATTCTCACAGGAAATGCGATTGATTTGATTGTTGAGCCGGGACAGGTTGATTTTGTCGGAATCAGAGAAATTATAATCCGGTTTATGATTGTGGTTGCAATCACGGTTGTATCCCAGTGGCTGATGAATATTATAAATAATCATATCACCTACTCGGTTGTGAAAGATATCCGTATTGAAGCCTTTCATCATCTGGAAGAGCTGCCATTATCTTATATTGATTCACATCAGCATGGTGATATTGTCAGCAGAATCGTTGCGGATATCGATCAGTTTGCAGATGGATTGCTCATGGGATTCACACAGCTTTTTACCGGTGTGACGACGATATTGGGAACACTTGGTTTTATGCTTTACATTAATGTGTCGATTGCGATTGTTGTGGTTGTACTCACACCGATATCTTTGTTTGTGGCATCCTTTATTGCAAAGAGAACATATAAATTGTTCAGAAGCCAGTCGGAGACGAGGGGAGAGCTTACCTCTCTGGTGGATGAGATGATCGGGCAGCAGAAAATCGTGCAGGCATTTGGTTATGAGGATGATGCACTTGCACGTTTTACAGATATCAATGACAAGCTGGAAAAGGACAGCATGAATGCAACCTTTTATTCTTCTATCACAAACCCGGCGACCAGGTTTGTGAACAGTCTGGTGTATACGGCAGTGGGAATCATCGGTGCGTTATCGGCGATAGCCGGCCGAATAACAATCGGTCAGCTGACCTGTTTTTTAAGCTATGCAAATCAGTATACAAAACCATTTAATGAGATATCAAATGTAATTACCGAGCTGCAAAATGCAATTGCATGTGCGGGCAGAGTGTTTGAGCTGATTGATGAGGAGCCTCAGACAGCTGAACCGGAGGATGTCAAGGTGCTTGCGGAGGCAACCGGAAAAATAGATATTGAGCATGTCGATTTCTCTTATGTTCCGGAAAAGACTTTAATTACAGATTTGAATCTGCATGTAGAGCCCGGGATGCGCGTCGCAATTGTTGGGCCGACAGGGTGCGGAAAGAGTACGCTTATTAATTTGCTGATGCGGTTTTATGATGTGAACAGTGGCAGTATCAGTGTGGATGACACAGATATCCGTAAGCTCACCAGAGACAGCCTGCGAAGTAATTATGGAATGGTATTGCAGGAAACATGGTTGAAGACAGGAACAATTAAAGAAAATATTGCCTATGGTAAGCCGGATGCAACGGATGAAGAAATTATTGAGGCAGCAAAGCTGGCACATGCACACAGCTTTATCAAACGTCTGCCACAGGGGTATGATACGATAATCACGGAGGACGGCGGGAATCTGTCACAGGGACAGAAACAGCTTTTGTGTATTACGAGAGTTATGCTCATTTTGCCACCTATGTTGATTTTGGATGAGGCAACTTCTTCTATAGATACCCGGACGGAGATTCGCATTCAGAAAGCATTTAACCGAATGATGGAGGGCAGAACCAGTTTTATTGTGGCACATCGTCTGTCTACGATACGGGAAGCAGATATCATTCTGGTGATGAAGGATGGAAATATTATAGAGAAAGGTTCTCATGCAGAGCTTATGGCAATGGGCGGATTTTACACGAATTTATATAATTCGCAGTTCGCACACTAGTTTTTCTATTGACAAAGAAAAGGGAATCGAATATTTTATAACTAATTATAGAAAGTGACGGGAGAATGAGATGAAAATTTATAATACGTTAACCAGAAGAAAAGATGAGTTTGTTCCGATTCATGAGGGTAAAGTAGGAATATATGTATGCGGACCGACTGTATATGACTATATTCATATCGGAAATGCACGTCCGATGATTGTGTTCGATACACTTAGAAGGTATTTGGAATACAAGGGGTATGATGTAAATTATGTATCCAATTTTACGGATGTGGACGATAAGATTATCAAGCGTGCCAATGAGGAGGGCGTGGATGCATCGGTTATATCAGAACGTTATATCGCCGAGTGCAAGAAGGATATGGAGTCACTGAATGTACGTGAGGCGACGATACATCCGAAGGCGACAGAGGAAATACCGGATATGATTCAAATGGTGCAGACATTGATTGACAAGGGGCATGCATATGAAGTGAACGGAACCGTTTATTTCAGAACAAGAAGCTTTTCCGAATATGGAAAGCTGTCCAAGAAAAATATTGATGACCTGAGAGGCGGATTCAGAGAGCTGCTTGTGTCGGGGGAGGACGAGAAGGAAGATCCGCTCGATTTTGTTCTCTGGAAACCGAAGAAGGAGGGCGAGCCGGCATGGCCGTCACCGTGGGGAGAAGGAAGACCGGGCTGGCATCTGGAGTGCTCCGTTATGTCCAAAAAATATATTGGTGATGTAATTGACATCCATGCGGGGGGAGAGGATTTGATTTTCCCGCATCATGAAAATGAGATTGCACAGTCAGAGGCTGCAAATGATACGGAATTTTCAAGATACTGGATGCACAATGGTTTCTTAAAGATAAATAATGAGAAGATGTCCAAATCCCTCGGGAATTTCTTTACAGTCAGGGAGATTGGCGAAAAGTATGATTTACAGGTAATCCGTTTCTTCATGCTCTCTGCACATTATAGAAGTCCGCTTAATTTCTCTGCCGATTTGGTTGAGGCATCGAAAAACGGCTTGGAGAGAATCAGAACGGCAGCATCAAGGCTGGAGGAGGCTATCGGTGCAGGTGCAGATGGCAGCCTGACAGAGGCAGAAACAGAGAAGATGAAAGAAATATCGGGATTTGTGAAGAAGTTTGAGGATGCCATGGAGGATGACTTAAATACTGCGGATGCCATTTCTGCCATATTTGAGCTGGTAAAGTATGCAAATACTTCTGTTGTTGCGGGTGAGAGCACGGCTGCATATGCAAAGCAGGTATATGATACCTTAAGCAAATTGTGTGACATACTCGGAATTCAGGTGAAAGAGGAACAGGGCTTACTGGATGAGGAGATTGAAAATCTGATTCAGGAGCGTCAGAATGCCAGAAAGGCAAAGAATTTTGCACGGGCAGACGAAATCAGAAATCTGTTGACAGAAAAAGGAATTATACTTGAGGATACAAGAGAAGGCGTGAGATGGAAGAGGGCGTAAAGAATACAAGCTGTGATGCGGAAAATAGGATATGCGAATTGAGACATGTCGGCATAGAAAGTCAAGTCAGCGGAAACGAGGATAAAACGAAATTGGATGCATATCAGTATTCGCCGCTATCATTGGCTTATATCGGAGACAGTGTACTTGACCTTATGGTAAAAAGTTATTTTGTAATGCATGTCAATAAGCAGACGTATAAGTATCATAAGGATGTAAGTAATATTGTGAAAGCGGTAAATCAGGCAAGCTTTATAGATGATATATTGGATGAGTTGTCGGAAGATGAGTGTGAAATATACAAGCGCGGAAGAAATGCGACAACACATTCCAAGGCGAAGAATGCCACAATGGGAGAGTACAGGAAAGCGACAGGTCTTGAGGCATTGTACGGATATATGTATCTGAAAGGCGATATTGACAGATTACAGATGTTTGTGGGAAGAATGATTGAAAAGTATCTGAACGCCTGATTGCTTTGATTTGTTGATTTTACGGTTATTTGCGGATGCAGGTGGAAAGGAAATATATGGAATATAATAATGACATCCGGGAGGATGAACATAGAATAGAGGGCAGAAATGCGGTACTTGAGGCATTTCGTGCCGGTAAAACGGTGGATAAGCTGTTTGTGCAGGACGGACTCAGGGACGGAGTGATAAGCTCGATTTTAAGAGAAGCAAAGAAGCGGGACGTTATAGTAAACTTTGTTGCAAAGGAAAAACTGGATCAGATGTCCGGTGACAGAAAGCATCAGGGGGTTGTGGCAATCTGTTCTGCTTACACCTATGCGGATATTGATGATATCTTTGCCATTGCGGAGGAAAAGGGCGAGCCGCCATTTGTATTTATTTTAGATGAGATTGAAGATCCGCATAATCTCGGTGCGATTATCCGTACTGCGAATCTGTGCGGTGCACATGGGGTTATTATTCCAAAACGAAGAGCAGCAGGACTTACGGCAACCGTGGTAAAGGCATCTGCCGGTGCAATATATTATACACCGGTTGCGAAAGTCACAAACATTGCGAAAACTATAGATGAACTTAAGGAGCGTGGCATGTGGTTTGCATGTGCGGATATGGACGGACAGATTATGTACGACTGTAATTTGACCGGCTCTATGGGACTTGTGATTGGAAACGAGGGAAATGGTGTCAGCAGACTTGTAAAAGAAAAATGTGATTATGTTGTTTCTATTCCGATGAAAGGTAACATTGATTCCTTGAATGCATCGGTTGCCGCTGGCGTGCTTGCCTATGAGGTTGTGCGGCAGAGGATGAGCAAATAGCAGGTTTTGTTGATAATTGGGGAGAATCATGGACTATAATACATTATCCGATAATGAGATAATCGGTCTGATACATGGCCAGGATGCGGAGGCCATGGAATTTATGCTGAAAAAATATGGTAGTATCGTAAAAAGAGAGATTCGAACAGTATATCTGATTGGTGCCGAGACGGAGGATCTGACGCAGGAGGGCATGATTGGATTATTTAAAGCTATTCGTGACTATGAACCGAATAAGGGGGCGTCGTTTGCGACGTTTGCGACCTTGTGTGTCAGGAGACAGATAAAAACAGCAATCAGTAATTCTAATCGGAAGAAGCATACACCACTCAATACTTACATTTCCATTTATGCGGAAAATGATGAGTACGGAACCGTGTTAGCAGATGATTTGGAGGCGGAGCAGAATATATCGAATCCTGAAAATATGATTATAGCAAGGGAACAGCAAACTGTCCTCGAAAAGAAAATTAAATCCGAGTTAAGCCCTCTGGAAAATACGGTTCTTAATCTTTATCTCAGAGGTCTATCTTACTCTGATATTGCCACTGAGCTGGGGAAAACGGAGAAGGCTGTAGACAATGCTTTGCAGCGTATCAGAGCGAAATTAAGCCGTTAAAGTTTTCCTTGACATTATATTTAAAATAAAGTATTATCATAGCTGTGTTTAAAATACACAAGCTGCTGTAGCACAGTCGGTAGTGCGTCGCATTGGTAGTGCGGAGGTCACGGGTT
>CAMAMD010000049.1 GCA_945836785.1 uncultured Clostridium sp. | reverse complement strand
TGCAACAGGGGAGGGTAACTTTTCTCTAAAGCAGCACTATATTGCTGTCGCAGTTATGTTAACCTTATTCTTCATGACATTTATGATTGCACCTTTGATTCAAAAATATGATTCAGGTATGATACTGCAATTAGAATCGCATAATTTAAATGCTTTTCACATTTTTTTAAGCAATTATATATGTACAATCTGTACATTATACATTGCCTATATCCCTTGCTGGACGATAATATCAATCTGGCAAAAAAAGTGTCATCCTATCGGTTTACTTTCCGTTATCCCATGCATACTGATTATTGCACTGATTATTAATCTTATAAATGTTTTATGTAGCAATACCACCGTAAATCATATGGTATTGCTAGCTGTAACGCTTGGTATCACATATATCGGAGGAGGAATTCTTCCCTCTGCCATGTTGCCGGAGATTGTTCAGCGACTTTCCACACATATGCCGGGAGCATACTTAATATCCACAATCGGTCATTCAATATTCGGAATATAAAAAGGAGTTATTATGCAATTTATTAATCGTTTTATCGTATTTTCAAAAAGAATATTAACACATAAATTGTATGTGGCCATGCTGGTACTTATTATAGTGCTTACAGCGGTCTACACGTTTCTTCCTCAGACAAGCCGTTCTGCAGATATCAAGGTTGCCCTTTATTCGGAAGAGAGCTCTGAACTGACAGAAGAACTGCTCGCTGGTCTGGAGGATATTCATTCTCTATATACATTTTATACCGTTGACGATATAGACGCTTTGCTGCGTGACGTGAAATCCGGTTACGCAGAATGCGGATACATGATTCCCGCCGGTTTTTTTCGTGACTATATAAATGGGCATCAGGAAACAAACCAGATAATCCAATATACCACACCTGCCACATCCTTAGGTGCCACGATAAATGAAACGCTGTTTAGCTGTATCTTTAAACTATGTGCAGGAGATATTCTTATTTTAGGTGTAAATATAGACGATTATGATGCTGAACTAACTGAAGGTCTCTCAAATTATTTAAACGGAGACAAAATTTTCCGTATGGAAAGCACCACATCCGGTGCGTTTTCTTATGATACATTTGTATACAAAATAAATCTTCCAGTATATGAAATGTGCCTTGTCTTTCTTCTGTTTGCAGGTATGCTTGGCCTGTTACTGTATCAACAGGATTCAGAGCGCAGCATATATATTGCATTGAGCAGTTCAGACAGAATCGGCATTCGATGCATATCAATTTTCACCTCCATGTTCCCTATTCTGATAATCAGCCTGCTATCGTCTTTTATCATGGGACTATCAATCTCTCAAATCCTGCACCTGATACTGTACAGTATTTTATTTTATGTCGGTGTCCTGTTGCTCGGCATTATCATAAGAAAAAGCACCCAACTGACAAAGGTGCTTCCGCTCATCGTACTTATATCGATTATTTATGTGTTTATATCAACCTTATTATAAACATTTTATTATGCAAATATCTCATCATACGTGTGAATCTGTGCTTTCCCACCGGTTATCTCTGTAACCGAACAAGTAGCCTGTTCACATTTCTCACTTGGTATCTCAACATATAATGTAACAACGTCTTCAAATTTCTGGTTGATAAGATTCGCATCCATGCTTGATAAAATATATTGAATTTTAGGCAAATCTGCATAACTCGCCGTAATTTCGACGGGGCACACCCTTTTCATCACTTTTGTCTCACACAAAAGCAATGCTTCCTTGGCTGCAGCCGTATATGCCCTGACTAAGCCCCCTGTTCCAAGCAACGTTCCTCCAAAGTATCTCGTTACAACAATGCATATATTATGTATACCGGAACCATTTATGACCTCCATAATTGGTTTGCCTGCCGTTCCCTGGGGTTCACCATCATCCGAAAAACGAAATAATGGTTTTTCCCCGCCTACCAAATAGGCAAAACAATTATGCCGAGCATCATAGTGCTTCTTTTTAATCCGTTCTATAAAAGCATTTGCTTCCTCTTCTGAAGAAACTGATTCAATTTGTGCAATAAAGCGTGATTTTTTTTCTACAATTTCTGCCTCCGCCCCCTGCACCAATCTCAGAAAACTATCCAACATATTCTCTCCTATTTATTATCAAGCAGTTTCTTCAGCTCACTCATAAAGGTATTTGCATCCTTGAACTCCCGGTAAACAGACGCAAATCTGACATATGCCACCTGATCCAGATTCTTCAGCTCATCCATGACAATTTCCCCAATCTGCTTACTCTCAATTTCTTTTACTTCCATACTGAATATCTTATTTTCTATACTGTCGACACAAGCCTCTATCTCATCCACCGATACAGGCCTCTTATGACAGGAACGTACCACGCCCGACTCAATTTTCGCACGGTCATAGGTTTCCCTGTTTTTATCCCGTTTAATTACAATAAGGGGTATGGTTTCTACTTTCTCATACGTCGTGAATCGTTTTCCACACTCATCACACTGTCTTCTTCTTCTAATAGCCTGATTGTCATCCGCAGGTCTGGAATCAATTACTCTGGTATTGTCATCTCCACAAAATGGACATCTCATGTTTTTCTTCTCCTTTTAGCATTTTGGTATTTCTTTGTCATGGACTTTCCTGATATCGCAGGCATCTATATCAACCAACACGATATCCGGCCCTATTCTGACAATATTGCAAAACCGGATATAATATTCCGTACAGGATCCAAAGCATGAAAAAAATTTGCCCGGTCCGGGTACGATGATTGCAATCAATCGTCCTGATTCGCAATCAAATTCTATATCTGCCACATATCCAAGTCTCCGGCAATCCTTACAATTAATAACTTCCTTTTCTTTTAATTCAAGGAATCTCATACAGATATCCCGCCACAATTATTTCTATATATTATATTCAGAAAAATGAATCATGACATTTTATCTTACATCACCCATAAAAAATATTGCTATCGTACCCGGTCCTGAATGAGCACCGATTGTTGGTGTCACCCCACTGATAATAATCTTACCCGGATGATATTGCTCTTCTATCATTTGCGCTGTATATTGTACATCTTCGTCTACATCAGCATGGCATATAATAATTAAATCCTGTTTATCACGCCATGAGCCCATACATGCACCCAGTTCTTTTACCATCTGCTGCAATGCTTTCTTACGTCCGCGCACCTTCGACTCCGCAACAAGCTTTCCTTCATTGTCCACATGCAACAATGGTTTCAAATTAATCATTGTTCCTATGGTTGCTGCAGTTTTTGATATCCGTCCACCTCTCTGTAAATATTTCAAATCCTCCACAGTAAATTTGTGTACGATATTCATCTTAAGGTTTTCGAGTGCATTGTAATTTTCTGTCACACTCATACCATTTTCCCGATTTTGCACTGCATGATACAACAACATACCCTGACCGCCTGACGCACACAGAGAATCTATAACACAAATCTGTGCCTCCGGATACTTTTCCGCAAGCTCCGCTTTGCAAACAAACGCATTTCCAACCGTACTGCTTATTCCCGACGAAAGACACATAAACAGAATATCCTTCCCGTTTTTTAATGCTTTCTCAAAATGACTTGTAATGTCCTCAATATTTGCAGCAGCGGTTTTCGTCATTTGCCCCTCTCTCATCCTGTCGTAGAATTCATGGGCAGACAAATTTTTCTCTTTACCATATGCCTCTCCGTTTATTTCATACAACAATGGTATAATATCCACATGATGCTCCCGTGCATAATCCTCCGGCAAATCATTTGTCGAATCCGCTATGATAACATACTCTCTGCTCATATTATACTCATCCTTTCTCTTTTTCGATTTTAGTTGATGACTTTGACCGGACATTTTTCTTTACATGTCTGACATCCCGTACACTTTTCATAATCTACTTTTGCAAGGTGATTTTCAACAGTAATTGCACTCTCCGGGCAATTTTTCTGACACAGACCACATCCAATACATCCGGTCTGACATACAGCCTTAACTTCCCTGCCAAACTCCACAGAATTACATGCCACAAACGCCCCTGCATCATATGGTGTCATCTCTATGATATGGCGAGGGCACTCCGATACACAGGCGCCACAGGCCTTACATTTATCCGGATCAATCACGGCAATACCATCCACAATTGATATAGCTCCGAACTGACATACTTTTTTGCACGAGCCGTACCCAAGGCAGCCAAAGCTACAGCCCTTCGGTCCACCACCCGGTGCATTTGCAACGAGCTTACAGTCCTGCGGTCCAACATATTCATATACATCCTTTGCCTTATTGCAATCTCCGGCACATTTTACGCGTGCAGCCATTTTCACCGTATCTATGTCTCCGCCGACTATTTCTGCAATCTTCTTCGCAACTTCTTCGCCACCTACCGGGCAACCACTTGGTTTTGCCTCTCCTTTTGCAATTGCAGCAGCCAACCCATCACATCCCGGATAACCGCAACCACCGCAATTATTGCCTGGGAGCAATTCTCTGACCTGAATCTGCTTTTCATCCACCTCAACCTTAAATTTCTCACTTGCAACACCAAGGAGAACTCCAGCAAGAATACCTACAACACCCACAACCGCAGCTGCAATTATTATTGATATTATATCCATATTCTCCTCCTATTTAATCAAACCATTTAATCCCATAAATGCAATTGCCATCAGACCTGCCGAAATAAGAACAATCGGAGCCCCCTTAAAACTTTCAGGTACATCATTGTGCTCTATCTTCTCTCTGATTCCTGCCATGATTATAATGGCAAGCGCAAAGCCAACTGCCGAAAACATACCATTTACAATCGACTCTCCCACATTAAGTCCATCCTGCACATTTGTCAGTGCAATACCAAGGACTGCACAGTTCGTGGTGATAAGTGGAAGGTATACGCCAAGTGCCTGATACAAAGATGGGACTGCTTTCTTCAAAAACATTTCCACAAACTGTACCAATGCTGCAATCACCAAAATAAATACGATTGTATTCAAATAAGATAAATCAAGTGGCACCAGAACATAGTAGTATATCAGGCTTGTCACCGCAGAAGCAATTGTCATAACAAAGATAACAGCTCCGCCCATACCGGCTGCTGTACTTACCTTCTTCGAAACACCAAGGAACGGACAGATACCCATAAACTGACTTAATATGACATTATTTACAAGTGCTGCCGATATTGCCAATAATATAACATTCATATTCTACCCCTCCTTACGCTTTTTCTTTTCCCTGACACATTGTATTCTGACAGCTTGCACAGTCAGCCAGCTTACACAGCTTCGGCTCCTCGCCCGCTTTTTGTGCCTTTTTTATATTACGTCTGTTAATAAATGCAATAATAAATGCCAGAACCAGGAACGCTCCCGGTGCAGATATAAATATACCGATTGATTGGAACATACCCTGATCAGCTAAAATCTGACTCAATTTTTCACCGGCATGATTTTCAATCAATGTATTTAATTCATCCAGAAATGCATATCCAAATACACTTCCTGCACCCAGAATTTCTCTTATAATTCCTATCACAGTCAGACCTACTGTGAAACCAAGTCCCATACCTATACCATCAAACACTGACGGAATGACAGGATTTTTTGATGCGTAAGACTCCGCTCTGCCAAGAATAATACAGTTTACAACTATAAGTGGAATAAACAATCCCAAGCTGTCATTCAAACTCGGTATGTATGCCTCCAGCAAAAACTGTACGATTGTGACAAAAGATGCAATAATGACAATAAAAGCAGGTATTCTTACCTTATCAGGAATGAATTTTCTGAGCAGGGAAATCATCAGATTACTCATCGTAAGGATAACCATCGTCGTAAGTCCCATTCCTAAACCGTTAATTGCCGATGTCGTAACCGCCAAAGTCGGACACATACCAAGCATCTGAACAAATGTAGGATTTTCTTTAATAATACCATTGTGTAAACGTTCTGTTATCTTACCCATATCAGTTCAACCCCCCTATAAAACTTAGAACGGCATTTACAGCATCCACGACTGCCGATGTTGTAATCGTCGCGCCTGATATAGCATCAATCTCGCTGTCGGAGGTTGCGCCTGTTTTCGTGTAACTGAAATGCGAAACCGGTTTGCCCAGGAACTGGTTCAGGAATTCCGCATTCTGAGCTTCCATACCAAGGCCGGCTGTTTCACTTATCGAAAGGAATGATATTCCTCGAATCGTTCCATCCAAAGAAATACCGACTGCCATCTGGATATCTCCACCATAACCTGCATGATTGGTTACAAGAATGATAAAGCCGCTAAACATACCTTCATCATCTGCCACAATATTAATCTCATCAATTGTGTTATCCTCATAACCCCAGTTTGCTATCACCGCATTGACATCATCCATATTGATATCTTCCTCGGTAAGAGTGACAATCTCCGCTGCTTCCGGGAATACCTCTGCATAAGCCTCCTGCTTTGCTTTTTCCTCCGCATCAGCAATTGGTTTCTTTGTAACATTGTAAACGGTTCCCAGAGCTGCTCCCATAACCAGGGTAATAACAAAAATCACAGCAATCGCCACAACAACTCCCTTGACATTCGTTTTTCCACTCTTCTGTTTCGTGCTCTCAGTACCGTCTTTCTGCGGTTTGCTGTCCGCATCCTCTATTTCCTGCTTTTCTGCCCTTTTTTCATGCTTCTTTTCTCCCTCTGGCACATCCGCTCCCTCGCCAAACGCCTTTGGCACAGTAACACGCTCAATCAGAGGAACAAACAGATTGGATATAATAATTGCATAGGAAACACCCTCTGCACTTCCACCAAAAATACGCAATACAAATGTAAGCAGTCCAAGCAAAACCGCATATATAATCTTTCCTTTTGATGTTATCGGTGATGTGACGTAGTCAGTTGCCATAAACCATGCCCCAAGCATAAGACCGCCACCACACAAATGTGCCGCAGTAAATTCTGCTACGTCATAATTTTTAGTCAATGCATATATAGCGATACATGCTGCGAATGTACCAATATATATAAGTGGTATCTTAGGACTGATTACTCTCTTTACAAGCAGGTATATTGCACCAATCAAAAGTGCAACTACAGAAGTTTCACCGATTGTTCCTGCAGTATACCCCAGAAACATATCTTTTAAATTCACATCTCCGCCTGCTTTTAATATAGTAAGCGGGGTAGCCGTTGACACACCATCATATACAAATGCTGTCATGTAACGTGAAAATGCCAGCAGCAAAAAGCATCTCGCAGCAAGTGCCGGATTCATAAAATTCTGTCCCAATCCTCCAAATAACTGCTTAACGACAATAATAGCAAACGCACATCCAAGCACTGCCATCCAAATCGGGAACTCAGGTGGCAGATTCATAGCAAGCAGAAGACCCGTTACCACTGCCGAAAAATCTCCCACTGTCACTTTTTTATGCATACAATGTTGATATAATGCCTCAAATCCCACGCAAGCTCCAATACATACAGCTACTAAAAGTGCAGCATACCATCCGTGCAGATATAATCCGAATGCTGTGGCCGGTACCAGAGCAATCACTACATCAAACATAATATCTGAGGTAGTATCCTTACTTCTCACATGAGGTGATGACGAAATTTTTAAGTTAAGATTTTCCATGCTTTCCCACCTCCTACTTCTTTCTGCTTGCCAAAACAAGCTTTCTTGTTCCGGCAATCGTCTGTGTCAGATGCCGTTTCGCCGGACAAACATAAGAACAGCATCCACACTCACAGCATTCCATGCCATTGTATTTTATGAATGCATCAATATTATTTTGATTTGCAAGCGTTGCCAGTTTATTTGGCATAACGCGTCCCGGACATACACTTATACATCTGCCACATCGAATACATGCACTTGGCTCATATTCCGCGACCTCATCTTTTGTCATACAAAGGATTGAAGATGCCGATTTTGTAGCCGGAATATCTGTTGTATAGATTGCTTTTCCCATCATCGGACCACCCGCAATGATTTTCTCCGGTTCAGAGGAAAAACCTCCCGCCGCATCAATCAGTTCCTGATAATTTGTTCCTGTCCGTGTCAGAATATTACATGGATTGGTAATTGCATCACCTGTCACAGTCACCAGTCGGTCAATCAATGGCTTTCCATCTCTCACAGCCTCACATATTGCATATACTGTATCTACATTATGTACAATACAGCCCGCATCAGCCGGAAGCATCTTTGAATTAATATATCGTCCCGTATTGGCATAAATAAGCTGTCGTTCTGCGCCTTCCGGGTACTTTGTTTTCATGGAATGAACAGTTATCTTCTCATCTCCTGCCAGCTTGTCCTGCAATAACCGTATAGCCTTCGGTTTATTATCTTCCACTGCAATAATACCTTTTGCTCCAGGAAAGAGACATAATGCAATTCTCAAACCTTCTATTACCTTATCAGCCTCATCCATGATTCTCCTGTAATCCGATGTAAGATACGGCTCACACTCCGAAGCATTTACAATAACATAATCAATGGCATCAGGATTTTTAGGTGACAATTTAACATGCGTCGGAAAACCCGCTCCACCCATACCTACAACACCAGCATTTTTAATTGCATCCAAAATTTCTTCTTTTGTAAGCGCATCAAGCGGTTTATCGTTTGGTACAAAATCCGTCGATTCATATTCATTATCATTTTCAATTACTATGGAATTCACTTTTGAACCTGAAGATGTCAGTCTTGGTTCAATCACCTTGACCGTACCTGACACGGAAGCATGGATATTCGCCGAAACAAATCCTGCCGCCTCAGCAATCAACTGTCCCACCAGAACACGATCACCTTTTTTTACAATCGGTTTAGCCGGTGCTCCAATATGCTGACTTAGCGGATAAATCATATCCCCTTTCGGGAGATATTCAAGCACATCCTTATCCATCGAGAGTTCTTTTCCCTCATATGGATGGATGCCGCCTTTAAATGTTAATTTCATGACATCTACCCCACTATCAATAGTATTTGCGTGTACTCACACTTATAGATATTGTAATACATTGGGTTGTTTTTTACAACAAATCATGAAGTTTT
>CAMAMD010000048.1 GCA_945836785.1 uncultured Clostridium sp. | reverse complement strand
TCGACAAAAACGAAGCTTTCATATCTGCCGATATCACATATATAATACGGAAAACACGCTTGTGCTCAGTTGCGTACGTAACGGTACTAAGCTCGACAATACCTCGCTAAGTACCGACGTACACAAAAGGTTTTCCTTAATTATATATGTGATATCGGCAGATATAAAAGCTTCGTTTTATCAAAATTCATTTTATAAGAAGTATTCAACACCTGACTCGAATATCTTCTGGTCCTGATCACCGAATATGTTGACTGCAACGGCAATTCCCTTTCTTTCAGAGTGAGCCATCTTGCCGAGAACACGTCCATCCGGACTGGTAATACCCTCTATCGCATAGTAGGAACCATTGACATTGTAGTATTCATCCATAGTCGGATTACCCTCTGCATCAACATACTGCGTTGCTACCTGTCCGTTTGCAAAAAGTTTCTCTATCCATGCATCACTCGCAACAAATCTTCCCTCTCCGTGAGAGATAGGAACGGAATATACACCGCCGAGCTCGGCTTTTTTCAGCCAAGGACTCTTGTTCGTTACAACCTTTGTATAAACCATCTTCGACTGATGACGTCCGATACTGTTGATCGTCAATGTAGGTGAGTCATCTGTCTGCGGTCTGATGTCTCCATATGGCACAAGCCCAAGCTTGATAAGAGCCTGGAATCCGTTACAGATACCAAGTGCCAGTCCATCTCTCTCATGCAACAGCTTCATAACTTCTTCGGAAATCTTTGCGTTACGGAAAGCTGTCGCAATAAACTTACCGGAACCGTCCGGCTCATCACCGGCTGAAAATCCACCAGGGAACATGATAATCTGGCTCTGGCTGATTGCCTTTGCAAATGCATCTACAGAATCCCTGATACCCTGTGCATCCTGATTCTTAAATACAATCGTCTCTACCTCGGCACCTGCTGCCTCAAAGGCTTTCATGGAATCATACTCACAGTTTGTTCCCGGAAATACCGGAATAAATACCTTCGGCTTTGCGACCTTATTCTTTGCGACAAGTATACTGCCCGCATCAAATATACCGGACTGAACCTTGCCATCTACAATTTTAAGTTCATCATTAATCTTATCATTCTGCTCAACGCCTGACTCAGTCGGGAATACTTTTTCCAGTTTGCTGGTCCATGCGGTAAGTGCTTCCTCCATACCGATTACCACATCACCGTAAGTAAACTGCGGTGCAGCAATAACCTTACCGATTACGGTGCAAGGAATACCGAGTCTGCTTACATCCTCGTCATTCATTTCCAGAATAATGGAACCATAATCTCTCGATACCAGTGCATCTGCCGGCAATGCCTCTTCTATCTCCACACCCAGCTTATTTCCGAATGCCATCTTGCTGACAGCCTCAATGATACCACCAAATCCCACAGCATATGCTGACTCTATCTTTCCTGCCAGAACAGCCTCATATAATTTACCATATTTATCAAGTGCATCCTGATAATCCGGAATGTCATATGCATCCCTGTCAATATCAAATTTCACTATAACGTGACCGGCCTTTTTTAACTCCGGTGTCACAACATTCAGATAGCTTGATACATCAACAGCAAATGATACCAGTGTAGGAGGAACATCTATATCATTGAAAGTTCCCGACATAGAATCCTTACCGCCTATAGACGGAAGCCCGAGTCCCATCTGTACATCATACGCACCCAGGAGTGCCGACAAAGGCTGTCCCCATCTGTAAGGATCTGTTCCCAGCCTCTTGAAATACTCCTGGAATGTCAACCTGATTTTGCTCACATCTCCACCGGATGCAGCTATTTTAGCTACAGAAGTCAAAACCGCATAAATTGAGCCATGATACGGGCTCCAGCTTGACAGGTACGGATCAAATCCATAACTCATCATTGTGACTGTATCAGTCTTACCGTGAAGTACCGGCAGCTTGGCAATCATCGTCTGTGTCGGTGTCATCTGATATTTTCCACCATACGGCATTGTGACGGTTCCGGCACCAATGGAGGAATCAAACATTTCCACAAGACCTTTCTGTGAACACACATTGAGATCTGACAACGTATCAAGCCACAAACTCTTGATATCTGATGTATCTCTCTTTTCCTCAAAATATTTATGTTCCGCATCCGGCATAGATACGTTTACTGTCGTTTCCTGATGTGCACCGTTTGTATCAAGGAATGCTCTTGACAGATTGACGATTTCTTTGCCTCTCCAGGAAAGCACCAGTCTCGGTTCCTCTGTTACCACAGCAACAGCAACCGCTTCAAGGTTTTCCTCAGCTGCATACGCAAGCATTTTATCTACATCTTTTGGATCAATTACAATCGCCATACGTTCCTGAGATTCCGAAATGGCAAGCTCTGTTCCATCCAGACCTGCATACTTTTTCGGTACCTTATCCAAATCAACCCGAAGTCCGTCTGCCAGCTCTCCGATTGCAACGGACACACCGCCCGCACCGAAATCATTACACTTTTTAATAAGAGAAGCAACCTCTTCTCTTCTGAATAATCGCTGTATCTTTCGCTCTGTCGGAGCATTACCTTTCTGAACCTCTGCTCCACAGGTCTCGATTGAGCTCTCGGTATGTGCTTTTGAGGAACCTGTTGCACCACCACAGCCGTCTCTTCCGGTGCGTCCACCTAACAAGATAATGATATCACCCGGATCAGAAGTCATTCTCTTTACACATCTTCTTGGCGCAGCTCCCATAACTGCACCAATTTCCATACGCTTTGCCACATAATCAGGATGGTAAATCTCATTGACATGGCCTGTCGCAAGACCAATCTGATTTCCGTATGAGCTGTATCCCTGTGCGGCAACCTTTACGATTTTCCGCTGCGGAAGTTTTCCCTTCAACGTATCTTTTAATGACACTGTAGGGTCTGCTGCTCCGGTTACACGCATCGCCTGATACACATAAGAACGGCCTGACAGCGGATCTCTGATTGCACCGCCCAGACAGGTTGCAGCACCACCAAATGGCTCAATCTCCGTCGGATGGTTGTGCGTCTCGTTCTTAAAGCTTACCAGCCACTCTTCTTCTACACCGTCAATTTTAACAGGCACTACGATAGAGCAGGCATTAATCTCATCTGATACTTCCATATCCTCAAGCTTTCCTGCTTTCCGAAGCTCTTTCATAGCCATTAGTGCGATATCCATCAAACAGACGAACTTATCATCCCTGCCCTTATACATTTCCTTTGCTGCATCAACATATCTATCATAGGTACCACTTAATACATTGTTATAATACCCTTCGTCGAAAGTTACATCCGTCAATTCAGTCGAAAATGTAGTATGTCTACAGTGATCTGACCAATATGTATCCAATACACGGATTTCTGTCATGGAAGGATCACGTTTTTCTTCATTCTTAAAATAATTCTGGATATGCAGAAAATCCTTAAATGTCATAGCAAGGCCGAGAGAATCATATAATTCTTTAAACTTATCCTCCGGCATATCCTGAAATCCATCAAATATAATAACGTCAGCAGGCTCATCATACACCGAAACAAGCGTTTCCGGCTTTGTCTCATCCGTAATTCTCGAATCAACCGGATTTACCACATACTCCTTAATTGCCTCAAGCTGCGCATCCGTAATCTGACCTGCAATTACATAGGTGGTCGCAGATTTAATAAGCGGTGTTTCCTCCTCGTTCAGCAATTTAACACACTGCTCAGCAGAATCTGCTCTCTGATCAAACTGTCCCGGAAGATATTCCTGCGAAAAGCAAACCTCATTGTCAGCAATCGGAAATGTTTCCTCATACACCTTATCAATCGGCGGTTCCGAAAATACAGTTACCTTCGCCTTCGCATAGGTATCATCAGACACACCCTCCATGTCGTAACGAACCAACACTCTCACGTTTTCTGCCTTAATCCCAAGATAGTCTCTGAACTGCTGTTTTAGCTCTTTTGCCTTGACAGCATAATCGTTCTTCTTCTCTACGTAGATTCTTCTAACCTTGCTCATTACATGTCCTCCTATTTTTATAACCGTCAAACGATCGGTTATGAATTCGTATCTTTATTGATGCATCCTTCTTATAAGTTTATATATTACCACATTTTGAAACACCATAGGCGAATCCTGCACAAAAAAGATAATTCCATCCGTCGGTGCCAGAATTTCCGACTTTACCGAACCATCCATCGGATTAATGATCTCCGCCAATATCTGTCCCCGTTTTACCTCCTGATTGACACCAACCAGCTTCCTGAAAAACCCTGCCTCATCCGCTTTAATTGATACCAGTTCCTGCTCTTTTAACACCGTGGATATGTAACCACCGTGGCAATCATATTTTATGATACCCATACGCGTCAAAAACCGTAGCACAGATGAGACCGCCATCTGGGCACTCTGATCATCTATCTTCTCTGTTGTCGCCGAGTACACAGAAAATGCCTGTGTCCCCGCTGTCTGCCAATTATAGTTTAAGGTCACCTGATCAAATGCCCTGTTCATGCCGGTGAGTACATACGGCATTCCAAACAGATTCGCAAGGCTTGTACTTTCCTTACCCGTCTCCATCATACGCACGTGCGGGATAGATTCACCCTGCAAATAAAAACTCGCAAACTGTATCCCATAGGAATAATCTTTCACTCTCTGCAGCAATGTAGCCGCTATTCTGCTTGTTGCCGGTCCCTTCGGATTTCCCGGAAATGATCTGTTGATATCCGAATCATCAGAAATCCATTTTGTTTTTTTAGCATTCATGGAACTGTAATTCAATGTCGGGATAAGTAAAATTTCCTTTCCCGCAGCAATATCTCCCTGTGCCTCCAGCTCGGCAAGCTTTTGTGCCAACAAAGAACATATATATAACTGCTGATATTCGTTTCCACGCATTGCGCCGACAATACAAGCCGATTTTTCTCCCTTGCCGTATGAATATCCATGTATCGTATACTCGCCCCGAAATGCTGTATTCATTGTAAAAAGAACTTCTTTATTCATTCTTGTCACCACCCACTATTCGTGCCAGAAGAGACCCCTCTTCTATCACAGGATAATCTCTGATGGAACATATCATACCATTTGCAGATGCCTGAACCACTTCCTCCACGGAACCGGTTATAACATTCACTATCGTGCCAATTTCATCTCCTGCCTTTACCTGATCATATATACAGACATTTGGAATAAAAATACCACTGCTTTCCGCATTAATATACGTAATATCATCATCGGCAGTTACAACATTTTGTTTTGGAACCACCGTTTCTCCCTGCCAGATACCCATCTCTTTCATCAGCACAAACAAACCATCAACAATTTGATTACAGTATTTCTGATCAATTCTGTATGCCACGCCTGACTCAATAACCACAGATTTCACACCAACCTGATTCAGAGAATACACAAGACTGCCATTTAAGACTGATGTACTCGGATGTATCCAAATCATATCCGTATTCAGACATCTTGCAATAGGCAGAAGTGCATCCACTCTATCATTGTTCATCCTGACCTGTGGCACTTCATGGATATACAGATTGCTGGCATGTACGTCAACGCAGACATCTGCACCCTGTATATCATCAAACAGACAGGATGCCGTATATTCTCCCAGGGCACCGGACTTTGATCCCGGAAACAGCATATTCATATCCATTCCGGAACCCGGAACCTCTCTCGTCCTGGAATCCAGCCCCATCAAATTAACACTCGGATACACATCAACAATACCTGTCAGGGATGCATAATGCATCTTGATTCTTTTAATAACCTCATAACAAATATATTGTCCCTGAAGCTCATCCCCATATAGCCCTGACACAATACAGATTCTTTTCTCATCTCCCGTAGGAAAATCCGGTGCCAAATGATTTTTCTTAACTTTAAGTTCTTCTTCCACCATCAGGTCAACCGATACTACAGTCTCAATCATATATCTAACTCCTGCAATAAATTTTCACGTCAAACAATCAATATCACACGAAAGGGCTGCCGTACCCAATATCAGGTTTGAATCCCCCGATTTCCGTTACAACAGCCCACCCCTATGCAATTATATTCATCTGCACGCTAGTTTTCTAATACCACACCAATCACTCTCTCAATCTCGCTCGGCTCAAAAGGCTTTGAAATAAATTCCGCTGCACCGCTCTGAACCGCCTCAATCATATTGTGTTGCTGTCCGGCAGCAGACACCATGATAACCTTTGCATCAGGATAATCTGCCTTGATTTTTTTAAGTGCCTCAATACCTGTCATAACCGGCATTGTGATATCCATGGTGACCAGATCCGGCTTATGCTCAACATACATATTATAACCTTCCTGTCCATCCTTTGCCTCTCCGACAATAGTATGTCCGACGCTTTCCAATATCCCACGCAGGATTCTTCTTGAAGTTCTTGAATCATCTACAATTAAAATATTTGCCATAAATACTATTCCTTCCTCCCATGTACTAATTTATATTCCACTTTGTCTCCATACAGATAATGATATCCGCCCGTTTTCCTCTGACGAAGCACGGAAGCAGGAACATCATTCCCTCGGAGCTTATAGTCGTAATATCACCATACATATTTGGCGGAAGCATATCAATCTGTACCTCCTCCTGACTGAGCTTTGATGCAAAAAGTCCATTGCATACATTGATAAACTCACATACAGAGTCCAGACAGTCTTCATCAAGCTCTCCAAATTCTTCTTTTGCAAAAGCTTCACCAACCGGCTGGCAACCACTACCGCAAATACCGATAAACAACTCATAATCACCTGTAAAGCACTGGCTTGCAATTGCCTTTGATGTATATGTATGAATACGTTCTATCTTCTCAAATCTGACTTTATTATCTACAAATCTGATTATATTTCTGGCAAGCAATGCCGTATAATCCTTAACAACAGTCGGAACAGACGAATCTCTGATAAATATCTGAATAATCTTATCAATATCCGAACTCTTCAGTGCGTCCAAATCCAAGGATGTAAATCTCTCTGTTTTTTTGTAATGATTCAAATGTTTTTGAATTTCTTCCAAAGACAGAAGCTTACGTTCTACCAATTCCTGTACAAAAAGCAGATAGGAATCACCCTGTTTCTTCAGAAGTGTCATTACCTGTTCCTCTGTCAGATACCCCTTTGCAACTGCAATATCACCAAATCTCGCATCCTGCTGAGCCTGAAGCTGGTTAACCTCTTCAGCCTGTGCCGGTGTCATATATCCCTCATTTACAGCCAGTAAGCCCATTTTTACTCTGGCTGTCCTGCTGCTTTCTATGATATCTTCGTACTGTTCAGCTGATAACACCCCGATATCCTGCAAATATTTACCAAAATATACACCAAACATTACAATCCTCCTTCACAAATGCATTCTTGCATACAATTATACACAAAAAGGCATTAAAAATCAACTTAATATAATATACAATTATCCGTTGAATAATATCTGTTTTTTTTATATAATAGCTGTATACGAAAAAACAGATACGGAGAAGTACTATGTCAATTAAAAACTCGTTAAGATTGTCTCTGGTTCTGATGGCATCCCTGCCATTGATCTTTATGACTATACTTACATACATATTATCATACAATAAATATCTGGAGCTTGCCAAAAGCTCTGCCTCGGCACTGGCCTCTACATACGGGAATGGTTTTTATGCCCAGCTCAATGTCCAAACGGCTGAAGTAGAAGGTCTGGCTCACGCAGGCAATATACAAAACATTCTGCTCGAAAATTACAACGGACTCACCCTTGGCACGGACTCCGCATACTATGAGCCGGTACATGATCTTCTTCAGGAGACCTCCGGTTACATGAATAACACTGTCAATTTCTACATTTATGATGTAAATGGTTATTTTGTTGCCAGCTCAGATAACAGCAACAGCGGTGACTGGAACGAATATATGAACACTTCGGTAACCGATATAGAAGAAACCACCATCATGAAATCTTCAAATATCAACAAAGACAGTAACAGCATAGAACTTGTTACGCCGGTTTATGTAAAAGGGACAATAATTGGTCTGGTACGTGCCAATATTACTGCTGCTTATTTTGGTGCGTTTATTCCTGAAGACGGACAGGCATTTATTCTAACACGCTCTGGTGAATACCTTTTCAGTTCTGTAGGTTTATCAGAGAACACTGATCTTGAACAGGATGCTTTACATTTATTCAGTTCCAACGAACCAAACGGATATCTCTACAACGAATCATCCTCCATCAAAAACATTTATGGTTACTGCATGTTGGAAGATACGGACTGGATATATCTGATTAAACAGGATGGCGGACGTTACCAGCAGATTTTGAACACGCTTCCGATTACCCTGAGCATAACATTAATTATTATTATTGCAATCGCAATATATGTCAGCCGGATTTTGACACATAAATATACAGATCCTATTTTCTCGCTGAAAGAAAATATGTCCGAAGCTGCTGCCGGAAATCTGAATCTGTTCTCAGACATTCAGTCCAACGATGAGTTCGGAGAACTCTCCGATAAGTTTAATACTATGATGAATATTATTTCTTCAAATTACAAGGAATTGGAGGAATCCAAAAAAGCACTTGAAGACAGTGAAACGGAATTAAAGAAAAACTATGCACATATCGAGCAGCTTGCCTATCATGACGGACTCACCGGATTATACAACAGGGTTGCTTTTATGAAATACGCACATGACATTTTTCATAATGATGGTCCTACATTAAATCGTCATGCAATCTTTTTTATTGATCTGGATAATTTTAAGAATGTTAATGATACACTCGGACATGATTACGGAGATATCCTGTTGAAACAGGTTTCTGAAAAGTTAAGCTCCTACACTTCAGAAAATGATATTCTGGCACGTACCGGTGGCGATGAATTTCTTATTTTAAAAACAAAATTTTCCACAAATCAGGAACTGGAAACTTTTGCAAAGCATTTGGTTAATATCGTTGATAATCCATTTGATCTGGATGGCGAGATTGCTCACGTATCCATGAGTGTCGGAATTGCCATTTTCCCAAGCAATGGTCTGACCATCAGTGAATTAATCAAAAATGCAGATATTGCAATGTGCAGTGCTAAGACCTCCGGAAAAAATAATTACAGATTTTTCAACAGCTATATGGAAGATGATTTCAACAG
>CAMAMD010000047.1 GCA_945836785.1 uncultured Clostridium sp. | reverse complement strand
GGATATGCGGAGAAGGTGTTATATGGAACGGACAAAGGTTATGGTCGAATTTTATTCGCAGGAACCGCTGGAAAATGTCATGGCTATGATAAAATACCGTCCTGAGAAGATTATATTTTTAGGGCATAAGGATAATATGATTACCAAGAAGATTCATGATATCTGCCATTTCCGGGACAGTCAATGTCCGGATACGGAGCTGGAATTTATCGAGGTTCCGAAGGATGATTTGAATGGTGCAATCGATATTCTGACTGGAATCATACGGGATTATCCGGGTGTCAGGTTCGAACTGACAGGGGGAAGCGAACTTATTTTAATTGCACTTGGGTGTATTGCGGCACGTATGGATATCAGTAAGCTCAGAATTGACCCTTTTACCGGTAAGGAAATTGATATCCGGGGCTCCGAGGTGAAAACGACAGACTATCATTATAATATCGGCATAGCGGAGGATATTATTTTACATGGCGGAGCTTTGACAGATCAGACGGGAAGCTATGCAGACTGGAAATTTACAGACGAATTCAGGGAAGACATACGTGTTTTGTGGGATATATGTAGGAAATATCGCACAAATTGGAATAAATATTGTTCGACGATTGATGAGTTACGCAAGAATACGCCAAAGCAGCACGAAGGCTGGGAGGAACTGTATAAGAATCAATTGGGGGAGGCTATGCGTCTGCTGGTTGATTTGCGTGAAACAGGAATGATTCGCAACTACACTGAGACAGGGAAAAAAATCAGTTTCCAGTTCAAAAATAATATGATAAAAAGGGTAATCGGCAAGGCGGGAAATATTCTGGAACTGCATGTATACGAGGTGGCTACCCGGGATGGATACATATTTACGGATGCAATTATAGGGGCACATATTGACTGGGATGGTGAGATACATGATATGGAACATCCGGGTTACGATACCATGAATGAAATAGATGTCATTCTGATGAAAAATGTCTGCCCGATTTTTATTTCCTGCAAAAATGGAAAGGTAGGAGGACATGCGTTGCATGAGCTTGAAACAGTGTCCAGAAAGTTTGGTGGAAAATATGCCAGAAAGGCACTGGTGATTGGGAAGGCTTGTGATGACACAACAGGAACACAGTATTTTAAACAGCGTGCCAGAGATATGCACATCTGGATTATAGATGATGTGTTTAGGATGAGTGATGAACAATTGTTAAACCGTCTGAAAAGAATCTGACAGAAACATGAATGTGTATTCCCCCACCGGCATAGTAATAGTAACAGAGTATGTTGAAATTGCTATGACGGTGGGGGATTTTGCTTGGATTCTGGAAATGAAAACATGACACAAGGCTGTGCGGAGGCAATCTATTCGGAAGAATATGCCAATTTTCTGGTAAAATATGATTGGGAATTATCCAGTGTGTATGAGAGATTGAAACCGGAATGTGTGAATATTATCAACAGTCGTTTCCTGGTGGCCTATCGGAAGATTGATTCACTTGATAATGCAAGTTTTTTTCGACTTGGATATAATATTACACCAAAATGTTATGGACTTATGGATATGAGTGCCGTGGAAGCAACGGGGGCAGACCGCGTCATGAATTTTCCGGGACTGGGACTTACGGGCAGAGATGTATTAATCGGATTTATTGATACCGGTATCGATTATAGAAATCCACTTTTCTTAAAACCGAATGGTACCACCCGTATCGCAGCAATCTGGGATCAGACAGAGCAGGTATATGGAAGAGGGGAGCCGGTGTTTCAGTACGGGGCGGAATTTACGGCTGATGATATCAACCGGGCACTTGCATCGGACGCACCATACGATATTGTTCCTTCGAAGGATGAAAATGGGCACGGAACCTTTCTTGCATCGGTTGCAGCGGGAAACAAAATGCTGGCGGAAAGCTTTACCGGTATGGCTCCGGAGTCGGAGATATTAATGGTAAAACTAAAGCAGGCAAAGCAGAATCTGCGGGACTTTTATCTGATTCGGGAGGGTGCAGTATGCTATGCGGAGGATGATATTATTCTGGGTGTGAAATACCTGCTTAACAAGGCCAATATGCTTGGGAAACCTTTGATTATATGCATGGGGACGGGAACCAGTCAGGGAGACCATGATGGCAATACAAATCTGGAGCAATACTTTGCAAGTCTGGGATCCCTGCGTGGGGTATGTATCGTGGGACCGGTGGGAAATGAGCTGGGATACGGAGGACATTATTCGGGAAATAACAGAGTGTCAGACGGCTTGACCAGTGACAGCATGGAAATTAATGTGGGGCCGGATGAACGGGGATTTACCATGGAGTTATGGGGAAGTGCACCGGGGCTGCTCCGGGTTTCCGTGCTCTCACCGACGGGGGAACGTTTGGGGAATATACCATATAACCGTGATGGAACATCCGAACTTCATTTTCTGTATGAAGGGACGGATGTCTTTGTCGCCAACCTTGTGGTGGAGGGAACATCGGGTGATCAGATGGTGTTTTTTCGGTTTGATAAGCCCGCGGAGGGAATATGGACAATCCAGGTGACGGAAACGACAGGTGTGGTGGGAAGAGGGTTTGATGCTTGGCTGCCGATTCGTGATTTTTTAAGTGCAGATACCAGGTTTGTACGGTCTGATCCCAATATAACAATCTGTGCACCGGGAAATAGTGCCGGGATTATTACCGTGGCCGGATATGATCATTATACAAATGCTTTGTATGTAAATTCAGGCAGGGGTTATACCAGAAGAGGTGCCATTAAACCGGATATCACGGCACCTGCAGTAAATGTTTATGGTGCATTTGCGGTTGGAGCAGGGAGTAGCACGTTGTTTATCAGGAGAGATGGAACCAGTATTGCTTCAGCTTTCACGGCGGGAGCGGCAGCGCTTATTATGGAATGGGGACTGGTCAGGGAAAATAATCCCTTTATAAATACGGAAATCATGCGTCAGATGTTGATACGGGGCACGAGAGAAGTTGCAGATACGGAATATCCGAACCGGGCATGGGGATGGGGCGTGCTTGATTTGTACGGAACATTTGAGACAATGAGAAATACCGTATAGATTTTCTGCTTGACAAGAAACGAAATTGAAGTATAGTTAATATATATAAATACAGCTATAAAGTATCTTGATGATATGGAGGTAAGAAAATGATTTGCAAATCATGTGGTTTTGAGAACAAAGATGGAGCTGCGTTTTGTGCCAAGTGCGGAAAACCGATGGCACAGGATGCTCCTGCTATGGATGTAAATGATATGAAACCTATGGAAAAAAAGGATTCTGAGCCACAACCGGTAGCTTTGGATTCCGCATTTGCCGATTCGTCAGATAAGGAGGACGATAGCGAGGCAAATACAACTGTTCTGACGAGTGATATGATTGCGTCGGCTTCAACCACACAGGCGAAGAATCCTGCACCGCAGGGATTTTCAGCGGGCCCTGCCCCGATGGGAGCACCAAAGCCGATGGGAGGCCCTGTACCGGCAGGAGCACCAAAGCCGATGGGAGGTCCTGCACCGATGGGGGCACCAAAGCCGATGGGAGGTCCTATACCGGCAGGAGCACCAAAGCCGATGGGAGGTCCTGCCCCGATGGGAACACCAAAAACGGCGGGTGGAGCGGCACCGCAGAATGCAAAACAAAATAAACCGCCGAAGAGCGGAAAAACCGGAACCGGAACCAAGGTTTACATAGTGATTTCGATTATTTTACTTGTAGCCATGGCTGGTGCCGGAGTATGGATGTTCCTGCACTTTAATGGCAAACTTGATGATATCACCAAGGAGAAAGATGATTTGGCATCACAGATGGATGCATCTGCCGGCGTTTATGAAACACAGTTGTCAGAAAAGGATTCCGAGATTGCAGATCTTGAGTCTTCTGTAGAGGATTATGAGACACAGATTGCTGATTATGAGAGCCAGATTGCCGATTATGAAGCAACTAACAGCTCATATGAAGCTTACGATGCATTGATTAGCTTTGCGGATGCATGTGTGGGTCAGGGATATTCTGATTTCTTCGCCAGCGATACAGTGTTGCATTTAAATGGCGGTGAGGTTGCCGTAATGATATACTATGGTGTACAGGAAGACAGCAATGTAATTTATGAGGTGGAAAACACCGGCGTGGCTACTTGTAGCTGGGGCGAAGGCTGGAATGGAGATATAGCTACATTGTATGTTACACCGACCGGGTCAGGTAATACGGTTATTACATTGTCAAATGATGCGAATAGTGAGACAATTAAGATATATGTATATGTAGATTAATTTACTGAAACAAATCAAAAAGGCTGCCGTGCTGGACGATGATTCCGGTATGACAGCCTTTTTAAGCATAGGGGGAATAGGATGGAGAGGGATTGGGCTGTACTTCGAATTGATGAACATAGAATGTGGGTCGGGCTTACAATTAAGGAACCGATTGGGGAAGAATGTTCACAATTTTCCCCCGAATTCATAGAACAGTATCTTCGGGAAAATGGTATTACAGCCGGTATAAACCGGGAGGCTGTTGCAGCACTTGCGACGCAGGTGGAGTACGGACAGGAGGTTATTGTCGCACAGGGAAAATCACCTGTAAACGGACAAAACGGTTTCTTTCAGTATACGGTTGTGTTGGAGGATGCCCGTTCAAAGCCTCTTGTAAATCAGGATGGTTCGGTTGATTACTATAATTCCTTGAAACTTGCCATGGTACAGAAAGGGGATTTGATTGCCGTATATGTGCCGCCGACGCCGGGTGAATATGGATATACGGTCTTTTCGGAAATGCTTCCTCCGGTTAAGGGGAAAGAATTACGTCCGCTTCGTGGAAACGGATTTTATGTCAGTGGGGATGGAAAGGAATATAGAGTTTCCTATGATGGCAGAATTTATAAAGAAAACGAAAGAATTATAGTGGACAAGATATATGTTGTTAAGGGGGATTTGGATATTGAAAAGGGCAATATTCATTTTAACGGAGATGTAGAGGTAAAGGGAGATGTCCGCAGTGGTTTGGAAATCAAAACAGACGGGGATATATTTGTGCATGGACATGTAGGTAGCTGTACCTTGATTGCAGGCGGAAATGTAACAATCAGAAAGGGCGTACAGGGACGTAAGAAATGTCAGATTATTGCCGGAAAAGATATAGCCTGCAGCTTTGTTGAAAGATGTAATATGCAGGCTGGCGGCTCTATATATGCCGATTCGATTCTTGACAGTGATGTGTATGCAAAACAACAGGTGGTGGTAAGCTCACGGAAAGGTCTGGTGTTAGGCGGTATAATATCAGCGACACAGGGGATCGTTGCAAAGGAAGCCGGAAATGATGCAGGAATAGGAACAATACTTCAGGCGGGTGTTGTTACCGAGGAGATGCAGCGGGTAGCAGAGCTGGTACAGCAGCATCATAAGGTGACAGACGAGGTAGAACTTCTAAATAAGAATTTAAAGATATATGACAGCTTAGATGGAAGCAGAAGAACCAAAGAGACAGAGACAATTCGAATGAAGATTCTGCGTGCCAAGGTGATTAAGACAGCGGAGCAAAAAAAGCTTGCCGAGCAGCTTAGCAAGCTGAATGAAGACATTATGCGGGCACGACAGCATGCCGGTATCAGAATTCATGGTACGGTTTATCCTGGCGTGAAAGTAAATGTCGGAAAAGATTGGTATGAGGTAAAGGATGCCTGCAAGGATGTAAAATTCTTATTTCGACAAAATCGGGTTGTCATGCTTGCCGGGGATGATGAGACAGACGAAGTATAAGCAGATTTATTTTGTTTTATAGGCGGCTACATCCGCCTTAAACTGCAACCATGCATCCTCGTTATGTACAAAATATAAAGGACATTCTTTGCCGGTGACATCATAGTGCCGGATGATATGGGAGGTATCCAGTCCGCCTGTGTGCATCAGCCATGAGACGAGTTTTACGAGAGAGTTGTAGGTTGCTTCGTTAAACTTTCCTGTTTCATCGGGATGGCAGACTTCGATAGAGATGGTATCTCTGTTACGCCAATTGCTGGCAGCGGACATTTCATTCAATGGGATACACTGGATGATTTCTCCGTCCAGTCCGACGATAAAGTGAGAACTGACTTCCGATTCCGGATTACAGTAGAAATCGTGGTTTTGCTGTGCGGTTGTATTCGGATTGCCAACATAGTGTATGACAATATCATTGAAGCCTCCAAGGAGTGTGCCGTTTCTGGATACACCGTCCAGAGGGATGATTTGTGAATCTATCCAGTCCGGTAAAGGTGCCGTGGTGAGCATATCCAGTCGTTGCAGGGTAGAATATTTTTGATAACAGTCTCCCGTGGAACGGACGACAGCTTTTTGTGCGGTTTTCCGTCCAAGCAGAAATCCGGGAATAAAGCCTGCAAGTAACAGGATAAATACTGGTATTAATAATCTTAAATATGGTGCTCTTCTTTTCTTTTTTTTATTTCTGTTTGTATGTTTTTCCATTACATGTTGAATCCTTCTTATGTGCTTATTCTATATATATGCAAAGTCTAAAAATTATATTTTCCCATATACGAAATATCAAGAGACGTGATATAATAATATCATATTATACAGAAAACGTGTCACAAAAATGTATCAAAAAGTTTTTCATGGAATAGGGGGAAAAAGATGGATCAAAACAACGGAAATGGATATAATCAGCCGTATACGAATTCACAGAATCCATATAATCAGAATCAGTATAATCAGGCACAATATGGTACGGGACAGGGAATGGGGCAATCTGGAATGAATTTGCCTTATAATGGAAAGCCTGGTTCCTTTAATCCGCAAATTAATTATGTTGTGCAGGATGCGAATGTACAGGATATAACGTTCGCGACAGAGGATGCAGGGAAAACATCAAATCGTAAAACAAATACAAAGTCCATGAAACTACAGGATCAGGATAAAAAAAGAGGAAAGGGTGGTATCATTGCGGCAATCATTGCGGTTGTTTTGATTGCGGCCGGTATCGGAACATATTTTCTCTTCTTTACACCGGAAAAAAGGCTGGAAAGGCATCTTGCTGCCGGGCAGGAAGCATTGGATGCAAAGGAGTATGATGTAGCCATTGAAGCTTATGAAAAGGCACTGGAGATAGATGAGGCAAATCTGACAGCCATGAAAGGATGTCTGAGTGCATATAAGGAAAACAATGATATAGAAGGTCTGTGCGTAGCATTTGAAGCATATCGCCCGGTGATTGTTGGGATGGACCAGGAGGTATGGAATCAGAATATAAATCTTCTGGCGGATATTTACATGATGTCGGAGCTGGCTTATGCAGAGGATATGGATGGTTGGATTGAGGCTCTGAAGGAAGGAATGACGGTAACATCCGGTAATGAAAGAATTAAAAATAAATTAGTGGATACTTACATAAGCTGTGCAGCATTGGATGCAGAAAACGAAGATTATGAGTCGGCACTGGATTATTATGATGAGATACTGACTCTGGATTCTGCAAATAGTACGGCCATAGCGGAGCGGAAGACTTGTATAGAAAAGATTTTGAATCGTATGATTGCTGAGGAGGATTTTGATTCTGCACAGGATTTTATAGATGAATACAAGGATAAGGTAGATAATGTAAACTTTACGGAGTATGAGCAGAGAATTGAAAATAGAAAAGCACTTGCGGCAGCAGGACATGAGCTGCTGGAGGATGTAATTGCCTGTATGTCTGCCGGAAATTATGATGAAATGTACGTTTTGGACGATTCCCAAAATGCAAGCACAGTATATTCTTTGATGATAGGGGGCAGCTACATTTATGCACCGGAGGGTTATACGGAGGACTTTACGGGTACCGGAGCAGGGCTTTATGACATGCAATATGGATATTATTTCTATTATGGAGAATATGTGGATGGAGAACGTTCGGGTCATGGCGTGTATTATCTGCTTACGGATGTAGATAACAATACCTATGACATTTATGATGGTGAATGGGAAAATGACAAACCGAGCGGACACGGAACCTACAGTACATTTAACGAAATATCGGATGGAGAAGTCTTAACAACCATAAAAGAGGGGGACTATACGAATGGTTATCAGGACGGAGAATTTACTGCGACATTGACCAGCTCTGAGGGGTATACTGTTACAGGAAGCTGGACTGTTGCGATGGGCAAGGCTGAGGATGTCAGAGATCAGTATCCGGATTCAGACTTTTCGGGTATTTCAGAGGATAGAATCGTGTATGCTGTATTGGAAGACGAAAATGGTCAAGCTATGTGGTATTATTCTATAGGAGAAGATGGTTATCTGAGGATTCAAGGATTTCAATAACACAAAATGGTAAACAGATGGCAAATATTTCGTATGGGAGAATTGCATGAATCTTTTTGAATTTTTTGTAAATCTGAATCACAAAAAACATGACAAAGGCTGGCGTGAAACGACTGCAGTATTTACAGGTAAATATGAGAAAACCGTAAAGCGTGCCAAGGGAGGTTATATTATTGCCGATTATAATTCCTATGAAATCAAGTATGTGGCAAACGGGGAAGAGAGAAGAGGATGGTACGCATTTTATCCCCTGCCGGATCCGGATGCAGAATCAATAAAGGATACAGAGATGTGTATACGGTATAATGAGAAGAGACCATATATATTTGAGCAGATATTAACGGATTGATTTTTATATAATGCAATTATTTCTTTGCTGTTTGCACAGCTCGTTACCACAAATAAAAAAGGATTTCGAGGAATATTCGTTTACTTCTCGAAATCTTTTTTTGAGTTGTGTTTTGACAACGCAAATATTTTTACTTCGACCAAAGTTCAATGGTTTTTAGCAACTTTTCTTTTGTTTCGGTATCCAGTTTCGTGATCGCCTGATACAGCTTTCGATCAAGTGCAGTTTCGGCGTATTCGGGCTCCAGCTCCCCTACAAGTGAATCCAAAGAACACCCAACAAGCCGGGCGTAATATGTCAGCATACGCAGAGACATTGCCGTCCGGTTATTTTCTACATTACTGATGTAACCTGGGGTAACACCAAGTGCTTTGGCAACCTGATTTTGCGTCAGACCATTTGCAATCCTTAAATTTTTTACAAGAGTACCATAATTGTCAGATTCCATAGAATTGTACCTCCTTGATATATACTTATTGTAATATAATTATATAGTAAATATTGCTTG
>CAMAMD010000046.1 GCA_945836785.1 uncultured Clostridium sp. | reverse complement strand
GGAAGATCATACTTTCTTCCTACCTGTGCATCATCCTCACCAAATGCCGGTGCGATATGAACGATACCGGTACCATCTGACATCGTGACATAGGAATCACAGGTGATATAATGTCCTTTCTGCGGAAGCTTTGCAACAGCCTCCTTTGTACATGCAAATAATGGCTCGTATTCTCTATACTCAAGTTCTGTTCCCTTAAATGTTCCCAAAATCTCGTAAGCAGGCTTTCCGTCCTCTGCCAGCTTGCCCAGTACATTATCCAGAAGCGCCTCTGCCATATAATAGGTATAACCATCGGCAGCCTTGACTTTACAGTAGATATCATCCGGGTTCACACAGAGTGCAACATTACTTGGCAGTGTCCACGGCGTTGTGGTCCATGCCAGGAAGTATGCATCCTCATCTACACATTTAAAACGAACAACAGCGGAGCGTTCCTTTACACTCTTATATCCCTGTGCAACCTCATGGCTTGAAAGCGGTGTTCCGCAGCGAGGGCAGTATGGCACAATCTTGAAGCCCTTATACAAAAGACCCTGTTCCCATATCTTCTTTAATGCCCACCACTCAGATTCAATATAATCATTGTGATAGGTTACATAAGGGTCATCCATGTCAGCCCAGAAACCAACCTTACCGGAGAATTCCTCCCACATACCCTTATATTTCCATACAGATTCCTTACACTTGGTTATGAATGGATCCAGACCGTACTCTTCAATCTGCTCCTTACCGTCGATACCAAGCAGCTTTTCAACCTCAAGCTCAACCGGAAGACCATGTGTATCCCAGCCAGCCTTCCTGATAATCTTGTGACCCTTCATCGTCTGATATCGTGGAATCATATCTTTGATAACACGTGTCAACACATGTCCGATATGAGGCTTTCCGTTTGCGGTAGGCGGGCCATCATAAAATGTATATGTTGGCAGATCTTTTTTCTCTTCAATACTTTTCTCAAATACCTTGTTCTCTTTCCAGAACTGAAGAACCTTTTCTTCGCGACTGGCAAAGTCCAGCTTTGTAGAAACTTTTTCGTACATATCTGTATTTCCTTTCCTGTAATTTCTAATCCTCTCTATATACACGAGATGCAAATATACACCTCACCAAGTTTCTAGTATACCTTATTCTTCCTCAATATGTCAACGAATGTGAGAAAATAATAGCATTGAATTCCATAAAAATGTTTGGGAATGTCAACGCCTGTTGAATATTACCCAAATTTCAAGTATAATATGTTTGTCACAAAGGTGATAATAATCTCATATAAAATAAGGAGTACCATTTGCATGATTAATTTTAAAGTTGGAATCATGGGAGCCGGTGCAATTGCCGGTACGATTGCAGATACATTGAACAAGCTTGACGCTTTTGAGCCATACGCCATCGCATCCCGCGACATTGAAAAAGCAAATGCTTTCGGTGATAAATATAACGTCACCAAGCGTTACGGTTCTTATGAAGCGCTTGCAGCCGATCCTGATGTTGAGCTGATTTACATCGCAACACCACATTCACATCATGCCGAGCAGGCAAAGATGTGTATCGAAGCAGGCAAACCGGTACTGGTAGAAAAAGCATTTTCCTACAATGCCGCAACAACTGAAGAAGTTCTGAAACTTTCCGAGAAAAAAAATATATTTGCAGGCGAAGCGATGTGGATCCGCTTTATGCCGATGTATCAGGCACTTGCCGACTATGTCAGAAAAGGGGCTATCGGTCAAATCAACAATATCACCTGCAGTCTCGGTTACGACCTGCGTCACAAGGAACGTGTCGTAAAACCGGAGCTTGGCGGTGGTGCCTTGCTTGACCTTGGTGTGTACCCGCTTAATTTTATAACCATGATGTACGGAAAGCCTCCGGCAACCCTTGCCTCAACATGCATGAAATTAGAAACCGGCGTTGATGCGCAGGAAGTGCTGCAGATAAACTTTAACGGCGGACAATCTGCAACCGCTTTTGTCACAATGATGTATAAAGCGGATAATGGTGCAAGACTGTATGGAAGCAAGGGGTATATTGAGATTGACAATATAAATTGCCCTGAAGAAGTACGGATATACAGCGGTGACGGCCAGCTTGTATCGGATGTCAAGAAACCGGAACGCCAGATAAGCGGCTATGAGTATGAATTTATCGCAGCCCGCGATGCCATAATTCTTGGAAAATATGAGTGCGAAGAAATGCCGCATGCCCAGTCGATTCATATTATGCAGCTGGCGGACAGCCTGCGAAAATCCTGGAAAATAACATTCCCTATGGAAAATGCAAGTGCAGATACACAAGCATAAAACAGGATAACATAAATTTATTATGCCGGAAATAAATCGGGAACAGCCCATAAGTTGATGACAAAAAACACATAGTTCATGCACAAAACTAATCCTTTAGGCAGTTTTGTATTAATATAAATGCGATGTGTTTGTCCCATTCGTCTTTTGACTGTATCACATGTCCCAGATTTGTTTCCGGCATTTTATATCTGTTTCATTATTAAACTTCTACACTATTTCACAGATTACGGAACTGCACATCTAACGTCATGAGACCACCGCATCAGGAGAATAAACAATATATTTATCTTATTCTCTGCATGCGGCTGTCTCATGGCTTTGTGCCGATTCGCTCTCTTAATTTTTTTACAAATGTATGCCCTATATCTAAAGTATCCCCCGTTACCACTGTCACATATCGGTTCGTTATATCAATTTCTCTGACCTTCGCCATATTGATTACCGTATTTCTTGCACATTGAATTAACTGTGGGAAATCCGCCTCCTCTAAAAGTTGTTGGATTGTAAGGTACGGAATCTCATGTGCACACGCATCCTGCATATAAATATACATCATACGCCCCATTACCTTAGCATATACAATTTGATTACAACTGACCGGATATACTATCCTGTTTTTCTTCAGATAAATACTTGCGTCAACCGGTCGTGCTGTTGTATGGCAGACAGCCTGCTCAATCACCTGCCGAAAATAGTCCCGGTTAAACGGTGTTTCAATACATTCATAACAGTGCAGCGTACGAAAAACATATCCTGTTTCGTCCTCTATATTGGAGATAAGAATAACAGGTGTGAACATATACTGACGCATCCGTCGTAAGCAGGCAATAAATTTGTATTCCGGTACATCCGCTCTTCGCTGTGGCAGCACACCGATAATAAAAACATCAACCGTATATTCCACGGCATACTGATATGCCCGGGCGATATCCTGTGCTTCCATAAGACAAATGTCCGTTCCAAGTGCTTTTACTAAAGCCGATACTTCCCGGCGATATGCGTCCCTCTGCTCTACAAGCAATATCCTTTTTCGCATATGCCCTCCTAAAATTTATCTGAAATACTGATTTTCTTGCCAAACTCTTTGTAATAATACAGGCGCATACACTGATCGATTTCACGAAAGTATTCGTACAGCTCAACCTCGGTTCCATCCACAACGATACTCTTATATTTGACAAAATATTCATATAACTGTAGCATCTGGCTCATTTTCTGTGCATCTGTCATCGCATATATTTCCTTCGATTCCTCTTTCGGATCCAGAAACATCTCACCCTTGCCAAATAATACATAATCTGCCGAAACCCCATATACTAAATATAGCATATTTAAGAGATCAACCGTAATTGCGCGTTTCCCGTTCTCTACATTCGTTAAATGGCTCAAACTGATTGCCAAAGACTCGGCAAATTTATCCCGGTCCATTCCAAGCACTTTTCTTATCTCTTTAACTCTCAGACACATATCGACTGAATAATCCGTACCCACTCTACTTCTCCTTCGCTTTTTCTTTTCATTCTAGAACAAAGCTTTGGGCACGTATCATTCAAATAAACGTAGTAATATTCAATTTGAAAATACTAAAAAGGCTATTATATGTAATATTTCCCTATCAACTTCAGCATATCATTTAGTTCATCCACCGGAATCTGACCGGGTGCCGACGCTTGTTCCAGAGAAGCAAAGGTCACCGCACTGCCGAATATCTGTCCACACAATCGGCTCAATAAACCGATACGTCCCATAGATATGGTAATCAACGGAATTTCAGCATATTTTTCATACATGGTATTTGTCACCGCAAGCAGCCTTAATAGCTGCATCTTATCATTTGGCATAACCGCTATCTTCGCAATATCAGCGCCCAGATCCTGCATACTGCGCAGACGGTTGAGCATCACATCCGCCTCCGGTGTTGTCTGAAAATCATGATTAGACATAATGATATAAACACCCTTTTGATGTGCGAGTGTAACCAGTTTTTTAATATCCTCCGCACCCGAAAAAAGTTCCACATCCACCATATCAGGGATACCGCTCTCTATAACAGCCTGGTTAATTTCAAAAATACCGGGTGATGTAAAGTCAAGCTTTTCTCCCCCCTCTGCCTCACTGCGAATCGTAAATAGCAATATTTTATTCGCCAATTTCTGCTGTAACTTTTGCAGTAATGTAAGCAGTCTCGGGATATCGCCGAGCCCCTCGAAATAATCTCCTCGAAATTCAGCCATATCAATAGCATCATTCTGACAAACGCTGTCCGCCTGCTGTAAAATATCTTCCTCATGCTTTCCCACAAGAGGAACACATACTTTTGGCGTTCCCTGTCCAATCACGCTTCCCTTAATCTCTATCTGTTTCATTATATCCTGCCTTTCCTCTGCAACCAACTGATACAGAAAAAGGCTGTCGCATTAAGATACTCCGACATGGATATATATCCATACCTGAATCCTAATGCAACAACCCTTCAAATTTTTTATCTACTGAATAATTGTATAATACTGGCTGCTCAGACACCCTGCCAGCTGCTCAGCGGTATATCCCATATCTGCCTCATACAAATATACATCTAACACAAGGAACGAACCATTCTCAAGCGGCTTCACAAACTTGTACTGTGTCAGCGGTTCACCATATTGCTCATACGTAATCATGGAATAGCTAACAGTCTCACCATCAACCTCAATCGTCTGATTGCTAACCTGCTCACCAACCGTTGTGTCAGAATCACTGACATTAAGCCATGCAAGAATGTCCTCTACGGTCGTATCCGTCTCCAAAGTATACTCTACCCATGAGTAATTTTCTGTTTCGTAATCTATAAAATAACTACTTGCATAACTTAAGGTAAAACCATCGATACATCCCAGAATCTGTACCTGACTGTCACCGGTCTGAAGTGTCATATCCTCTTCGGTAAAATCTTCCGTTTCATCGTCATCGTAATCCTCATAATCCTCGTAATCCTCATAATCCTCATACGATGCACCGTAAATCATTTCCTCAAGCCATACGCCAAATTCACCTGAATTTTCTATGAGATCATTCATCCACTGCATAATATTATCGACATTGTCATAAATCAGGTTCTCATAATCCGTGTAAGTAATAGTAGCAAGGTCGTATACCGGCATGCTGCTGTCAATATTCTCTGCAGTAACGCCGGAAGCGTCTATTGTTGCTACAGAACTATATTTCAACAGACTCTCCCCATCAAGCGTAATCTCTGCATTACTTACCTCCCATGTGTAAGCCACGCCTTTCGTGATATCCTTATAGCATCCATCCAGAGTTATACCGATATTTCCCAAATCTGTTATATCACAGCTTCCGTCTACAGAAAGTGCATAACTATTATTATCAAAGGAATATGAAACCTCTGCACTTGCAAGACTTGAACCATTATAGGACAAACCTGCAGTAACCTTTTTGTCAACACAGGAATCGCTGCTATTATCCAAAACATCAAATGTAAGATCTATTGTATTATCAGGTGCATAAACCGTTATTGTGCCGTTAGTATTTCCGTGTAAATCAGCCACATCAAATTTAATGCCAACCTCTTCACCCATAACCGCAAGGCTTATCTTGCCTGAAACATTCTCATCATCGATATCCATAAAGATATCATAATTTACATCAACATAGAAAAGTGTAATCTTATCACTTGTTGCAATCTTAACAACTTTCTTATCTGCAACATAAACTTTAACCGTCAGGTCCCCATTAATAAAAGACGGTATACTGCTTTTGATCTGCTCCATGGTTTCCTTGAAAGTATCGGCATCCATTCCCATCTCACTAAGTGCATCCGGCTCAGCCAGGCATACCTCTGTCAAGCCATCCAAAGCAGAATAAGCAGCTGCCTCAATATCTTCCTCTGCAAGTGTGATATAGTATTCTTTTGCCTTTACAGTCTTGCCGTTCACATCAACCTTTGCATTACCCTGTTTCTCAACACTCACAGAATCCCATATTTTTTCTGCAGCACTGACATACTCACCATTTACTTCTGTCTCCCCGTTATCAGACGCAGGGAAATAATCAATCACTGCACCTGAGAGGGAGCCCTCCATGTCAGAATCCTCAAACAGCGGAGCATTCTCAAGCTGAGACAGATCATTCGGAATCGAAAAATATCCTTCAATCATATCTACAAGCTGAAAATATGTGGTTGTATCCGTTCCAACCAGATTCATTTCAAACAGGCTGTTTTCCAGATAAGATAAACCAAATGAACCGTTTACAAGCTTATTATTCGGATCATATTTTATATCAGCCTGAATGCCAATTCCATCTGTACCATCAAGCCCTGCCAGCTCATTCACTGTGAATGTACCGCTACCCTCATATCCGTTTTCAAGCACGTTTTGTCTCAAATCATCATATCCGATTACTTCTTCCATAAAAGAGGATTCTGTCTCTGATTCAAACGTATTTTCAAACGCTTCAATTACAACCTCTTTGTCTGACTTAAATAATTTCGGTATAAAAATCACACCGCACACAACAGCTGCCACTCCAAGCACACTGCCTACAATGATGCCTGCCAGTTTTCCTTTCGTCATAGGCTTTTTAATCTTTGGCGGTTTACCTGAACCACCATTTCCACCCATCACCGGCTGTGGATTCATACCCGGCTGACCATATCCCATCTGTGGATTCACACCCGGCTGACCATATCCCATCTGTGGATTTATGCCTGGCTGGCTATATCCCATCTGTGGATTTACATCCGGCTGGCCGTATCCCATCTGTGGGTTCATACCCGGCTGCGGCGTGTCCTGTGCCAACGTAAAGCCCGACGCCGGTTGCTGTGGTGCCTCCTGGCCAGCTGTATATCCCATCGGCTGCTGGCCCATGTCCTGGCCGGTTGTATATCCCATCGGCTGTTGACCCATGTCCTGATCAGGCATATAACCCGACTGCTGACCATTCATATCAGGCTGACCATTCGTAAAGTTATTGTCCATATTCCCTCCATTCTGTGTCACATATGACACACACTCCTATTGATATGCCGGCTGATCTTTAATCGCACTCACAACACCGAGCACGATACCAACAATAATTGCCCATGCACCGATTCCCATAATCGAGAAAAAGTGTCCGGAGCATATCATCAACCAAATAAGGCATACAAGCGGAACAATTGAAAATACCAGTTTCATTGTCTTATTATTGATAACCGTAAATACCAGCAATCCAAGTCCGCAAATAATCAATATCCAAGGTGTAACAAGTGTTGCCGCACGTCCCTTGAGCAAAAGCTTTGCTGTACCGAAAGTTTCTCTGAAACTGCTCTTATGTACATCCATATCAAGCTCATCCTCAATCTCATCCATTGCGTCATCCTCATAATCATCAAGCATATCTGCTAAATCAGAGGTATCCCCACCGAACTCATCTGCCACACGTGATACGGTTCCGCTAAGCTTGGAAAGCTCAAACAAATTCAAACCATCACTTGCTTTTATCTTGATCTTAATGTCGCCCAAATAACCTTCTTCTTCAATTTTTTCATTTACATGAATACTTGCAAAGTTCATGAACGGTGCAACAATCAGCAACATTGCAGCGATAATGCCAAGCAGACAGAATACGCTCAATCCCATACGGCTGACCTTACCCTTAAATTGATTCTGCACATTTTTAATACTTTCACCGACATTTACAGATGGTTTTGGCTGCTGTGCATAACCCTGCTGGCCATAGTACTGCTGCTGTCCATAATACTGCTGATTCATGCCAGCCTGACCATACTGTGTGTTCATATTCGGCTGGCCATATTGTGTATTTACATTTTGCTGTGTATATTGCTGATTCATATTCGGCTGACCGTACTGTGTATTTACATTCTGCTGTGTATATTGCTGATTCACATCTGACTGGCCATACTGTGTATTCATATTTGGCTGACCATTATTAAAGTTGTTATCCATAATTATAGCCCTCACTCTCTCCTTAATAAATCGGAATTAATATACTTTAGCTTCCTCTTCTCCGTTCAAAACTCTGAGAGCTCCCTGTGCCAAAGCAAGCAGTTCATCCTCTCCTGCATAAACCGTAATACCCGCCAAATGAGATACTCTCTTTGTCAATTCACTGATTGCATACTTGGAATAAGCGATACCACCTGTAAAGATAATCTGGTCAACCTTTCCAAGAAGTACAGTGGACTGTGCACCGATATCCTTTGCTACCTGATAGATAAATGCGTCATAAACCAATTTCGCCTTTTCATCATTTTCCTCAAACGCAAGCTTCTCCACGTCTCTTGCGTCATTGGTGTTGAGGTAAGCATTAAAGCCAGCCTTACCCACCAGCTGTTTTACCATCTCTTTTTCCGTATATTTACCTGAATAGCAAAGCTTGATTAACTCACCATTTGGTACACCTCCGGCTCTCTCCGGTGAAAATGCACCATCACCATCCAGCGCATTAAATACATCTACAACCTTACCATGGTCATGTGCTCCAACAGATACACCGCCGCCCATATGTACCACAATCAGGTTCAGATCTTCATAATTAACACCATGCTCTTTCGCATATCTCTTGGCAACTGCTTTCTGATTCAATGCATGAAAAATACTGGTCCTAGGAAGCTCTGGATGTCCTGACAATCTTGCAACATCTGCAAGCTCATCTACAACAACCGGATCTACAATATAAGCAGGAACAGAAAGTTCATCTGCAATCTCCTTTGCAATGATACCACCGAGGTTCGAAGCATGCTCTCCCCTTTTTGCCTCAACCAGATCCTTAACCAATTCATCTGTCACGGCATATGTACCGCCCGGTATTGGTTTCAAAAGACCTCCACGACCTACAATAACGTCCAGTGTTTGAATGTCGAAATTTTTCTCCTTTAAAAGGTTTGTAATAACCTCTTTACGAAAATCCTTCTGTGCAACGATTGTATCATACTGTGAGATAACCTCTGTTGCATGTCTGAGTGTCTCTTCAAAAATAAGTGTCTCATCCTCGAACACACCAATCTTAGTTGATGTTGAACCCGGATTAATTATAAGTGACTTGTAACCCATTTTTCATTTCCTTTCTTATATATGTTATACGGATATATAAATATACCTGTATTATGCCATTGTATCTGCAACTATTGCTGCAAGTGCAATTGAATTAACCTTTGTCTCACATGTATCTGAACGTGAGGTAAGAATAACAGGAGCCTTTGTTCCTGTAAGGATACAGCCGTTCTTTACATTTGCTGTATGT
>CAMAMD010000045.1 GCA_945836785.1 uncultured Clostridium sp. | reverse complement strand
GCATTGGCAAAATTTTCATCATGGTTGTTTGCACGGTCTTCCAAATACTCTTTGGCATATTTGCACCCTGAATCGTTTGGAATATAATCCTGCTTTTTGCACATGGACATAAATATTTCGTACAGCTCTTCACCGGTATAGTCCTCGAAGAAAATATATTTGTTGAAACGGGAACGAAGCCCCGGGTTGGAGTTTACGAACTCTTCCATAAGATCTGTGTATCCTGCAACAATCACAATCAGATTATCGCGGTGATCCTCCATCATCTTAAGCAGTGTATCGACAGCCTCCTGACCAAAGTCCTTTCCATCTTTACCGGCTGTCAGTGTGTAGGCTTCATCGATAAATAAAACACCGCCCAGTGCAGTTTCAACGACTTCCTTTGTCTTGATTGCTGTTTGACCGACATAGCCCTCCACCAGGTTGGAACGGTCTACTTCTACCAGTTGCCCGCCCGGAAGCACACCGAGGCATTTATATATTTTTGCAAGCAGTCTTGCTACAGTGGTTTTTCCTGTACCCGGATTCCCGGAAAATACCATGTGCAGGGACATGGTAGGCTGCTTCATACCGCGTTCTTCTCGCAGCTTCTTCACTTTGAGCAAATTAATCAGACTTTTAATTTCTTTTTTTACATTTTCCAATCCAGTCAGTTCGTTTAATTCCCGAAGCAGATCCTCCAGCTTAACGTCTTCCTCCGGTATTTCTTCAGGGTTTAATTTCCCTTTCATGGCATCGAGGGATGCCTGGGTTTTACCGGAAGCAGCTGATGAGGAAACAGATGTACCTTTTGGTGTGGTATTTCCGATGATAGGTCCCTGCCCCGGCTCGTAAAGCTTGAGTTTTCGCAGGTAGTTCTCGATAATTGTGGAGTAGGTAGTTAAATGTTCAAGTTCTTTGTCGGATACATGGTTGTTGCAGGCAATAAATTCCTGCCCCAGAAGATTGTAAAGATTAAGCAGGTTTCTCGATTTTGAAAAGCCTTTTGTTGTATATGCGGATTTCCCGGACAAATCTGCCTTTGCAAAATATGTGACAGAGCGGGGAACAGTTTGCAGAAAAGCAGCATCCCCTGTTCTCTCCTCTTTAAATTTTATGAGTTTATCCAGTGTAAAATATTTTCCGAGGTATTCGTAGATAAAAGAAATCTCCGGATACATGGAGCCGTGTTCCGTGTCCAGAAGATAGGCAAGAAATTGGAGCAGATCAAATTGAATCATTTCCTGCATCGTAATATCCGTTTCCGGTCCAAAGCCCTGCTGGCAGATTATCTCACCATACATATAACAATCGTTTAGCTCCTGTTTAAGATTTGAATTCATCGCAAAACGTCCTTTCTCATGTTTCTGTTTTTATATTAATGTGTTTTATATTGCTCTGATATCTTTTCTCATATTAACTAAGTATAGCATTGGCAAAGCGGAGCCGTAAAGTGGGAAATCGGTTGAATAACAATTTTTTCTATGGTATACTGAGCACAATGAGCCAAATGGCATGGAAAGAGAGGAAATACACATGCGGTTTCGTCCATGTATTGACATACATAACGGAGCGGTGAAACAGATTGTGGGAGGCAGTCTGCGGGATGAGGCAGACTGTGCAACAGATAATTTTGTTTCGGAGCTAAAAGGCGATTTTTATGCAAGGATGTACCGAAAAAGCGGAATTACGGGCGGACATATTATTATTTTAAATCCTCCAAACAGTGATTATTATGAGGCCGATCTGGAGCAGGCCAGGCTGGCACTTTCCGCTTATCCGGGCGGTCTGCAGCTCGGAGGCGGTGTGAATGCAGCCAATGCAGAAAAATTTCTTGACATGGGGGCTTCCCATGTGATTGTAACATCCTACGTGTTTCGGGATGGCAGAATAGATTTTGAACGGTTGCGGGAGTTGACGCATGCGGTTGGCCGGGAACGGCTGGTGCTCGATTTAAGCTGTCGGAAAAAAGAAAATACATATTATATTGTAACGGACAGATGGCAGAAATTTACGGATGTTCCGGTTACACATGATACGCTGGATTTGTTATCGGAGTATTGTGCAGAATATCTGATTCATGCGGTGGATGTGGAAGGTAAAGCGAGAGGTATAGAAACCGAGCTTGCGGGTCTGCTTGGAAAATGGAATAAAATTCCCATGACCTACGCCGGAGGCGTGGGCTCTTTTCGGGATTTGGAACAATTGAGAATGCTTGGCAGAAATCATATAGATGTTACGGTAGGCAGTGCACTGGATATTTTTGGCGGCGATATGCCTTATGAACAGGTAATTGCATTTTGTAATAAAACGACGGAACGTAATGCATAATCATGAGTCGTACATATAAAGGGAGGTTAAGGTATGAAGAAATTTAAGAAAACGGCGGCACTTGTATTGGCTGCTGTTATGACGTTATCCATGGCCGGATGCGGCAAGTCGGACAGTGATGCGGACAATAATTCGGCTACTATGTCGGATGCAGCGACATCCTCGGATGCTGTAGTGATTGAGGATGACGGCGACTGGACAACGACAGAGGCACCGGTGGTGGAGGATGATAGATTTACCACAGTAGAAGGTGCAGATGCTATGGGCATCAATTTTGACGATAATGAGCTGGATGGATTTGTCAGCTACGAAAACGGCGGAAAGTTTTCACTGTATGCTGAAAACGGAGAGATGGTTGCGGATATTGAGAGCAATGGAACGGTTGAGCATGCCTGCCAGCTGTATTATGACGGATTTACCATGGCAAAGGGCTGTGTGTACACAGTAAGCTTTGATGTTCGTTCTACGATTGAGAGAGTTGTAGAGTGGAGAGTGCAGATTAACGGTGGAGATTATCATGCGTATGCTAAGGATATGATTACAATCGGACCGGAACCGCAGACGATTACCATGGAGTTTACCATGGAGGAAGATTCCGATCCTGCTCCGAGATTTGTTGTAAATATGGGCGCGGTAGATGGTATAACGGGTCTTGAACCGCACAAGATATATTTTGACAATATTTCTCTGTTCGTGACGGACAGCTCAAACGCAGAGACGATAGTGGGTGCACCGACACCGATTCAGGTTAAGGTTAATCAGATTGGTTATAAGCCGGATGATGTAAAAACGGTTGTTGTTACATCCGGAGATGATACAAAGTTTAAAATCGTAAAAGCTGACACGGAGGAGACTGTATATATCGGTGAGTATGGTATGCTGGCTTTTGATGCGGAGCTTGGTTCTAATGTGAAACAGGGAGATTTCACTGATTTTAATACACCGGGCACATATAAGATTATTTCCAGTCCGTCCGGTGCGTCATATGAGTTTTCTATTGGAGATAACCTCTATGCTGATATTTATAAAGATGTAGTTCTTATGCTGTATAATCAAAGATGTGGAACCGAATTGGATGAAAGTATATCCGGAGATTTTGCGCACGATGCCTGCCATATGGATGAGGCTGTGATTTATGGAGATACCGCGGGAACTACAGTAGATGTATCCGGAGGATGGCATGATGCAGGTGATTATGGCAGATACGTTGTATCCGGTGCAAAGACTGTTCAGGATTTATTCCTCGCATATGAGGATTATGGATATGATGCGGATGATATCGGTATTCCGGAGAGCGGAAACGGAACGCCGGATTTGTTGGATGAGGCAAAATATGAGCTTGACTGGATGCTGAAAATGCAGGATCAGGAAAGCGGTGGTGTGTATCATAAGGTAACTGCCCTTGTTTTCCCGGAAACCGTGCTTGCGGTGGATGAGACGGATCAGATGGTTCTTGCACCGATTTCTTATAATGCAACCGGTGATTTTGCGGCTGTTATGGCTAAGGCATCCGTACTTTACAAGGATATAGATGCAGATTTTGCAGATACATGTCTGGCTGCTGCTGAAAAAGCTTATGCATATATGCTTGCAAATGCTGATATGTCCGGATATAAAAATCCGGAAGATATTGTAACAGGAGAATATCCTGACAGCGGAAAAGCAGATGAATATCTGTGGGCATCTGCCGAGCTGTATATTGCAACAGGGGAAAAAACATATTTAGACGCCACAAATGAGGCACTTGAAGCAAGTTATGCGTCAGGGCTTGGATGGGCAGATGTCGGCACATATCCTTTGTATGATCTGGCAAAAGCGGAAGGAATCGATGCAGATATTCAGAGCCGGGCAAAGGATGAGATATTATATTTAGCAGAAACGTTGCTTGCAAAGTGTGAGAAGTCAAATATATTTGTGAGCATTAAGAACTTCCCATGGGGAAGTAATATGGTCATTGCAGATGATGGTATGCTTTTCCTTATGGCAAATAATCTGGAAAATAATGATAAGTATCTTGAATATGCACAGAAACAGAGAGATTATATATTTGGTGTAAACGGAACAGGTTACTGTTATGTGACAGGCTACGGAGAGCTGTCACCGGTTAGCACGCATCACAGACCGTCTCAGGTTCTTGGGGAGACGATGCCGGGTATGCTTGTGGGTGGCGCTGACAGTAATTTGGAAGATCCGTATGCCAATGCTGTATTATATGGTATGCCGGCTGCGTTATCCTATGTGGATAATTCACAGAGTTTTTCTTGTAACGAGATAACAATTTACTGGAATTCTCCGCTGATTTATCTTTTGACCGGTTTACAGTAGACAGGAGAACGATATGCTGGAACTTATCAAGAAGTGTTTGAAAAATGACAAAATACGCTATCTGATAGCGGGAGGGTGCACCACCCTGGTCAATTTAATTACATTTTTCCTGCTGAGAACCTGTACAACTATAGATAGAAATGTATGCAATGTTATAGCCATATGTATGGCTATAGCATTTGCTTATTTTGCCAATAAATTTTTTGTTTTTCAGACAAAAGCCGGCGGTGTTTTTCAGGTAATCAGTGAAGCAATCTGTTTTGTCGGGGCAAGAGTGATATCTATGGCGGTGGAGGTTCTGGGCTTTGCCATTCTCTGCGACAGTTTTCGGATAAATGAGCTCGTGTCAAAGCTATTTGTGCAGTTTATTGTGATTGTTCTCAACTACTTTTTTAGTAAGCTGTTTGTATTTAAGCAGGAGAGAAGAAGTCTGAAGGAGAATATCAAAGACAACTATTGCATTTATATTCCTTTTTGTATTGTTGTAATTGTTATGCTGGCAGTCTGTATTGCAGAAAAGATTATGCCTTTCGGGCCGAATTCCCTTACACTTGTTGACAGTCTGCACCAATATCTTCCTTTTTTTGCAGAGTATCGGGAAAAACTGCTCCACGAAGGCAGTCTTTTCTATACATGGAATGTGGCATTGGGATCAAACTTCATGTCATTGTCGGCATATTACCTGTCCAGTCCGTTTAATTACCTCTTCCTGCTTTTTGACAGGGAACATATTGTGGTAGCGGTTACGATTATCCTTATTTTGAAGTTAGCATTGAGTGCAAGCAGTATGGCGTATTTTCTGTCCTACAAGGATGCCCGGAAGAGGAGAAATCCAATTATTATAGGCATTGCAGTGGCTTATGCATTTTCAAATTATGTGATAGGATATAACTGGAACGTGATGTGGATGGATTGCATCATGATTTTTCCACTCATAATACTTGGATTTAAGCGATTGATGGAAGATGGTGATCCGAAACTTTATACACTTTCGCTTTTTTACTGCCTGTATTGTAATTATTATATCGGATTTATTATATGTGTTTTCTTGATATTATGGTTTTTGTTATATAATCATCGGCGTATCAAGACATTTTTTGTGCATGGTATCCGGTTTGGGCTTTATTCGTTATTAGCAGGCGGCATGACAGCTTTTTTGCTGCTTCCTGCTTATTATGGAATTATGTCAACTGCATCTGCAAAGGCGGACCTGCCAAAATGGGAATGGTATGGCAATATTTTTAATATGTTCCGGCAGCAGCTGTTTTTGACGGAACCGATTACGAATCAGACTTTTGATGGAAATGTAAATCTATATTGTGGTATGTTTGCCGTATTTACACTGTTCCTGTATATTTTCAATGGGAAAATCCGGATGCGTGAAAAATGGGGCAAGCTCTTGCTGTTGGCAATTTTGATGGTGAGCTTTAATTCTACCACGCTGAATTTTATCTGGCATGGCATGCATGACCAATATGGAATTCCAAACAGATTTTCCTTTTTGTATATTTTTATAATATTAATTATCGCATATGATGTACTACGTCATATGCGAGGTATGCGGGTTGTCTATATCATTGCAGGGGCTATGTTTACGGCTGTATTTGTGGTTCTGTGTAAGCTTCAGGCAGATAACGGGATTGCCGACCGTGTTTTAAGTGGTTCTTTGATTGTGTTGCTTGTTTATGCGATATTATGCTCCCTGTATACCGGCCATGTGTTGAAAAGAGGTTTATTTCGGATACTTTTTTCTTGTGTTTGTGTCGTTGAGCTTGTTGTGGGTGCCGCATACGGGTTTGGACAAATTGGTTATGCAGATTATGAGGGACACTATAATACTTCAAAATGTGTTGCAGCGGCATATGAAGTTGTGCAGGATATGGCCAAGGAGGAAGCGGTTGGCTTTTACCGTGCAGAGCTGATGGATTCAAAAGTATTGGATGAGGCCACATGGTATAGTATGCCGAGCGTCGGTACATTTTGCTCTACCGTATTGGGGGAGGTTGTTACAACAATGGGAAGACTGGGATTTTATACAGGTGCAAACGAGTTCCTGTATATGGGTTCTACACCATTTACGAACTCTATATTCAATGTGCGGTATTTGTTTGAGCGGGATGGCGATTTAAATAATTATGGGTTTGACTATGTCGGAGAAACGGACGGTGTGGGTATCTATGAAAACCCTTATCCGCTGTCTATAGGTTTTTGCGTTTCAGAAAACATAAAAAATTGGAACAGAGACGATAATCTGCCTCTGAACAATCAGAATTCCCTTGCTTATGCAATGACGGAGGGGGTTCCGTTCTTTTCACCGGTTCAGCCAGAGCTTACGGTGTCCAGTGATACCTGCGTGACAAGTGTGAATAATCAAACGATTACGTATACACCGAATCAGGCCGGTGATGTGTCACTCATGATTTCGTTTGTGGCAAAGCGGCCGGGCGATTACTATATTAATTGCCGTGGGAACAGCATCAATAAGATTCATATTTATGTAAATGGGGAAGAACTTGCATTTGACAGATATCAGATACAAATTTTCCACTTAGGGGAATTGTCTGAAGGAGACTATGTATCTATAGAGTATTGCTATCGCAATCTCAGTGTAGAGCAGCGGACTGCATCCTTGTATATGGCAACCTTTGATGAGCGCGCATACAGAAGTGTATATGAACAACTGCATGAAAATATGTTACAGGTTGAGGAATATGATGATGGCTATATTTCCGGAAGGATAGAAGTCAATGAAGGGCAGACGCTTTTCACATCCATTCCGTATGATAAAGGATGGTCTCTCACTGTTGACGGTAAGCCGGCGGAGTATTATAAGGTTTGTGGGGCTTTTATCGGGATTGATCTTGAGCCGGGCGAGCACACAATTATGTTGTTCTATATGCCGCAAGGGTTAAAGCTTGGTATCGTCATTACACTATGTGCTTTTGTCATTTTTGTGTTAGGAGTAATGCACAATAGTAATAAAAATCATATAGCAAAACTAGTAAAAAATAACAATAATGAGATTGACCGAACCATAAATATATAGTAAAATAATTTACATGATGGGTTCTTGTCGGCACAAGGTTTTTGCGACGATAACCAATGTAAGGAAAAAGATAGAATAGGGGTGTTGCAAATAATGGAAAAATTGAGAGAGCTAGGTTGGCAGAAGCTTATTATTGTAGCTGCGGTTCTGGAAGTAGTGCTGGGCATTATCTTTGGAATTGTCTTTGGAGCGGTTCCGGCTGGGATACTGACCGGTGTGCTGTCCGCTACGGTAACAGGTTTTTTCATCATGGTGTTATGTGGAAATGAGCTGACAGGACATTCAAAGAGTGATAAATATAAGAAACTCTTTATGAATCTGCCAATAGGATTTGCACAGGCTAAAATCATTACAGATTCCATGGGCAACAGCAGCGGATATTGCATTGAAGAGGCGAATGATAAGTTTGGAAGTTACTTCAATCTGGATGCATCTGATTATGAAAATAAGATTCTCGGTGAGAGTAAGATTGAAGTGTTACAGGACATCAATGCATGGTTTATGGCGTATAATACATCAGGAACCAAAGAAGGTGACTTCATGGATGTGGAAATCACCATGGAGAAGCTTGGAAAAGTGTTTAATACGGTTATGTACAAATCCGAAGCGGATTACATAAATATGGTGGTTATTGATATCACAGAACAGAAAGAGACGGAGAATAAGCTTTCCAAGGCAATCGAGGATGCAAATGCGGCTTATAAGACACAGGCTGAGTTCTTGGCAAACATGAGCCACGAGATCAGAACACCTATCAATGGTATTTTAGGTATGCTCCAGCTTACCCTTATGGCGGATGATCTGCAGGCAGATTACAGAGACAATCTTCTTACGGCAAAGAATTGTGCGGATACATTGCTTAGATTGATAAATGATATTTTGGATATCAGCAAGCTGGAGGCTGGAAAATATAACCTGAAAGAAGAGATATTTGATGTCAGAAGTGCGATTGAAGAAACAGTAGCTGCTCAGGTACCTCTTGCAACGAACAAAGGACTTGCACTGGACTGCACATTTGGTAATAATATTCCGAAGCTGGTTAAGGGCGATGGACAGAGAATTCAACAGATATTGAACTGCCTCCTTTCAAATGCATTGAAATTTACATCAGAGGGTAGTGTCCGTGTTAAAATTGCGGCAATAGATGTGGATAAGGAAACGATAAATATCCGAATAGCAGTAGCTGATTCAGGTATCGGTATTTCAGAGAAAGATATGGATAAGTTGTTTATCCGGTTCTCACAGGTTGATGCTTCTGATACGAGAAAATATGGCGGCTCCGGTTTGGGTCTGGTAATCTCCAAGCAGATTGCAGAGCTTATGGGTGGAACAATCACCGTACAGAGTAAAGAAGGAATCGGCTCAACCTTTATCGCCGAAATACCGCTTAAGATCGTAAAAGCTGCCGAGGTGGAGATTCAGAAAGATGGAGAGAAGAAACAGGATGATGCGGCATTGTTCTCAATCAATGCACACAGCAAAGCAAGAATCCTGGTTGCAGAAGATGAGCCGGTAAATCAGCAGGTTATCGGTAAATTGCTCGGTATGGCAGGTTTCTCCTATGATATAGCGGAGAATGGTGAAAAAGCGATTGAGCTATTTAAGCAGAAGACATATGATGCAGCATTGTTTGATGTGCAGATGCCTGTTATGGATGGTATTGCGGCAACACAGGAAATCCGTGAGATAGAACAGAAAGAGCATAGAAAGAGACTCCCGATTATAGCGGTTACTGCAAGAGCAATGTTTGGAGATAAGGAACGAATCCTTGAGAATAAACTGGATGACTATATCGCAAAGCCTTATAATCTGAATACTGTTGTGGAAACATTAAATAAGTACATAGAGAAGAAAGAAAATTAATGGAATATGGGGCTGTCGCACGAAGGTCATATGGCATGTATATATGGATAATCCGGAAAACACGCTCTCGCTCGTTGCTCACGCAGCGGTGCTAAGCTCGGACATAAAAGTCCCCAACTCTGTAATTTACACATTGTGTATGACAGAGTTGGGGACTTTTATGCCTCGCTAAGAACCGGCGTTCACAAACGGTTTTCTGGATTATCCATATATACATGCCATATGACCTTCGTACGACAGCCCCATATTTCATTTATGTAATGGTACCTTTGGGTTTAACGAATGAAAACTAAGGAGGGTACGTTGTATTAAAACAAGAAGACCTGATTATATGTATTATGTAGGAAAACCGTTTGCGAACGTCGGTACTTAGCGAGGAATTTTCGAGCTTAGTACCGCTACGTGAGCAACGAGCGAGAGCATGTTTTCCGAAATATACATATAATCAGGTCTTCTTGTCTTAATGCACGTGGTGCCTTTGCTTACCAAA
>CAMAMD010000044.1 GCA_945836785.1 uncultured Clostridium sp. | reverse complement strand
ATATCATTTATTTATTTTTATTAATCACGAAAATTCATGCTTTTCATTACCAAATATTTAATTACAAAGCAGGGATTTTGATGTGATTTTTGATCTCATTATAAATCTCCTGCCGGATGTACAAAAGGAGGACAATTATAATGGGAAACAGAGAGTACAAAAGTGATGTTTTTAGTATGTTGCTGGAGAATCGGAAAAATGCGTTGGACTTGTATAACGCCATGAATGGTTCAAATTATACGGATCCGGATATGGTAGAGATTTGTGTGCTGGACAGGGGTGTTTCGCTGAGTGTGAGAAATGATGCGTCATTTGTGCTGGATATGAATTTAAGCATTTATGAGCATCAGTCAACGGTGTGCCCGAATATGCCGGTACGGAGCCTGGTATATTTTTCCAATATGTTGGAGCAGATGATAAAGAATAAGAATATCTATGGGCGTAAGTTAGTTAAAATTCCTACTCCTAAATTTGCAGTCTTTTATAATGGAGAAGAAGAACAGCCTGAGAGGTATGAGCTGCGATTATCAGATGCATTTGAACACCTGGTTGAAAACCCGGAGCTTGAATTGGTGTGTACGGTATATAACATTAATCACGGAAAAAATAAAGATCTGCTTGAAAAGTGCCCTTTCTTGAAAGAGTATATGATTTTTGTGGATTATGTTCGTGAGTATCATAAAGTATTTGGTTACGATCAATTGGAACATGCAATTGAAGTGGCGATTGATCGTTGTATTGCCGAGAATGTGTTGCGGGAGTTTCTGATAGAACATCGTTCGGAGGTGGTTAAGGTGACGAAGTTGGATTATACATTTGATAGACAATTGACGCTTGAAAGGGAAGAAAGCCGGGCAGAGGGCCGGGCAGAAGGTTTGCAGGAAGGCGAAGTAAAAAAACTTGTATCGTTGATTGTTCGTAAAATGAAAAAAGGAAAAAATGTTACAGAAATAGCCGAGGACCTGGATGAAGAATTATCCAGGATAGAAATGATTTATAATGCTGTTTTGCTTTTTGCACCAGAGTATGACTGTGATCAGATTTGTAAAAATATAATGAAAGGCTAATGGATTGGTGCATCTGGAGGAAGATATTATGCAGCAATATAATATTTTAATTGTAGAAGATAACCGAACGATTGCGGAAAAAATGGGGGAACATCTGTCACAGTGGGCATATAATGTTAAAATTGCGGAGGATTTCAGTGATATTCTGGGTGAGGTGTCCCGATTTGCACCGGACTTGATTCTGCTTGATGTTATGCTGCCATATTATAATGGATTTTACTGGTGTAAGGAGATTCGGAAATTGTTTAAGATACCGATTGTATTTATCTCCTCGGCCAGTGACAATATGAATATCGTGATGGCGATGGATATGGGTGGGGATGATTTTATCAGCAAGCCTTTTGATATGGCTGTGTTGACTGCCAAAGTTGGGGCGATTCTCCGACGGAGCTATTCCTATTCAGGACAGGTAAATGCGGTGGAACATGCGGGGGCAATTCTCAATTTAATGGACGCAAGTATGACATATGAGGGGAAGAAAACAGAATTTTCTAAAAATGAATTTCAGATACTTGCTCTTTTGATGGAGAATGTCGGCAGTATTGTGGCGCGTGACACAATTATGATGCGTTTGTGGGACAGTGAGAATTTTATCGATGATAATACACTCACGGTTAATATGACGAGAATCAGGAAAAAACTTAAGGATATCGGACTTGAGGATTTTGTGAAGACAAAAAAAGGACAGGGGTACATCATAGAATAGATGAAGACGTTGGAATTGTTAAAATCATATATCAGGGACAGACGGAGGGTTGTGATTGCGGCAGTTATCTGGATTCTCATTTTTTTCTGTCTGTTCGCGTTGGAACATGTAACTCTGCGGGCAGTCTGGTATCCTACGCTGTTATGTGCGGTCCTGATCATACTCTATGCAGTTTATGATTTTGGACGTTTTGTGAGAAAACATAAGCAGCGCATGGTTGCAGAGAATCATATAGAGTTAACTACAGCGAATCTTCCTGAACCGGATAATCTGGTGGAGGAGGATTATCAGGAACTGCTTCGGTTGATGCTTACGCGTAAAAATGATGAAATCAATGATATCAGGGCTACCCGTAAGGAAACAGAAGAATATGTTACGATGTGGACGCACCAGATTAAGACACCGCTTACAGCGTTGCAGTTGACAGTTGGAGACTGTCGGGAACTGGAGCGGACAGAGATGCTGGCTCGCATTTTTGAGATTGAGCAATATGCGGATATGATGCTTCAGTTTCTTCGCCTGGAGGATGCGGTAAGTGATCTTGTTCTGAAACGATATGTTGTGAAGAACATGGTAAATCAGGCTGTAAAATATTTTGCCAGGATTTTTATTTCCAAAAATATTTCGGTTCATGTAGATATTCCTGATACATTATCGGTTGTGACAGATGAAAAGTGGTTTGTGTTTGTGTTGAAACAGCTTATATCCAATGCTCTGAAATATACGGAACAGGGCAGTGTCAATATTTCTGTGGAAGAAAGCGTTCTCGCACAAAATCATGCACAACAGGATGATTGGACAAAACAGTGTACCAAATCTGTCGGTGGGAAAAACAACGCAAGATATGTCAGACTGATTATAGAGGATACAGGAATCGGGATTGCAGCTGATGATCTTCCGCGCATTTTTGAGCGGGGGTATACGGGGTATAATGGCAGAAAAGATAAAAAAGCAACGGGACTTGGTCTTTATCTGACAGAACGGATTGTAAAGATGCTGAATCATGAGATTCATATTTCCTCTGAGGTTGGAAAAGGAACGAGAGTGGAACTTGATATTATGGCGTGAGAAAGAGTGAATCTTACAAAACTGTAAGCTTGTAAAAGGAAATGTAAGGCAGACTTAAGGCAATACATTTCCTTTTTTATATAATAAATACAGTTGATGAAGAACTGTGTGTTCGTTCATCCGGTGACTGACTATGACAAAATAGAATTGGAGGAATAGAAATGGCTTTATTACAGGTACAGGGGTTAAAGAAAATATATACGACCCGGTTTGGAGGAAATCAGGTGGAGGCACTTGCTGATGTGAATTTCTCTGTGGAGGAAGGGGAATATGTGGCTATTATGGGTGAGTCCGGTTCCGGCAAGACAACATTACTCAATATCCTTGCATCGGTAGACAGACCGACTGCAGGGCAGGTTCTGTTGCGTGGAAAGGATACGGTTTCCATCAAGGAGAGTGAATTGGCGAAGTTCCGCCGTGAGCATCTTGGGTTTGTATTTCAGGATTTCAATCTGCTGGATACATTTTCACTGGAGGATAATATATATCTTCCGTTGGTTCTGGCAGGTAAGCGGTATCAGGAAATGCAGCCAAAGCTTGTGGAGATTGCAGAAAGTCTTGGTATCAAGGACATATTGAAGAAATATCCGTATGAGGTATCCGGCGGACAAAAGCAGAGGGCTGCGGTAGCGAGGGCAGTTATCACGCAACCGGACATTCTGCTTGCAGATGAACCGACAGGCGCCCTTGATTCAAAGTCTACGGGGGATTTGCTTAACGTGTTCCGTAATCTGCATGATGAAGGGCAGACAATTCTTATGGTAACACACAGCGTGCGTGCAGCATCCAACGCTGACCGCGTATTATTCATCAAAGATGGACGCATTTTCCATCAGATATATCGGGGAAATATGAACAACGATGAGATGTATGTCAAGATATCAAATTCTCTGACAATTTTATTGGCGGGTGGTGAGTTGAATGAATAGAGGATTATATAGAAGGCTGGCATGGCAGAATATCAGGAAGAATAAAAATACATTTTTACCATTCCTTTTTTCCGGCATTATGATGGTTGCAATGTTCTATATGCTGCACAGCATATGGAAACAGGCTGATGATACATTGTTTTATGGTGCAACCACGATGAAAAAAGTGCTGATTATCGGTGTGATCGTAGCGGGAATATTTTCGGTGTGTGTGTTGTTTTATACAAATAGTTTTCTGATGAAACAGCGTACCAGAGAATTGGGATTATATAGTCTGCTTGGGATGGAAAAGAAACACATCGGAAAGGTTGTGTTTTGGGAAATGGCACTGGTTGGAATAGGCTGCATAGGAATCGGACTGGGTGTCGGAATCTTATTTTCCAGACTGATGTTTCTTGTGTTACTGAAACTGCTTCAGATTAATACCAGCTTTGTATTTCATATCATGCCGGAATCCGTATTGGGGACATTCATTTTGTTTGCGGCGACATTTGTGGCGATAATTCTCACAAACGGGATTCGTGTTTTTTGCTTAAAACCTATTGAACTGATGCACGGAGAACATGTGGGAGAACGTGAACCAAAAGCAAAATGGCTTCTTGCACTAATCGGTCTGGCCGCTTTGGGGTATGGATATTATCTGGCACTTACCACCAAAAATCCGCTGCAGGCTTATAATGTATTTTTCCTCGCTGTATTGTGTGTTATTGTAGGAACTTATCTGCTCTTTTTGTCGGGCAGTATTGCGATATTCAAAATGCTTAAGAAAAACAAACGGTATTATTATAATAAAAAGCATTTTATCACTGTTTCAGGCATGATGTACCGAATGAAAAGAAATGCAGTAGGGCTTGCCAATATTTGTATCCTGTGTACAGGCGTGTTGGTTGTGCTGTCATCTACAGTGTCACTTTATGTGGGAATAGAGGATGTGCTTAGAAATCGTTATCCAAAGGATGTTATGACAGATTATCTGTATGAGAAAGATATGGAAGATGATATGCCTGAAGAATGGAAGAATGAGCATCATTATAATTATGCACTGGTGGAGGAAAAACTGTTGGAACGTGCAAAGGAGTATAATGTTGAGATTCGTGATATGGAGCATTATTACGAGTACGGTGTTATGGGCTCTATGCAAGGCACAAAATTTGTAGTGGATAATACATGGAATTTGAGCGTAAGTGATTACATGGCGTTGGAGATTATCAGTCAGGAGGATTATAACGCTCTGACAGGTGAAAATATTACCCTTGATGCAGGCACGGTATTGCTCTATTGCTCGGAGGATAAGAAGATTTCGGGTGATGAGATCACTGTCGGAAATCAGACGTGGAACATCGTGGGCAGACTGGATAAAAATGTGATAGAAAAAGCGTTTGATAATGCATATGGGATGATTTTTATGGTTGTACCATCGCTGCAGGATTTGCTCGAACTCAGCAGCGAGATTCAGGGAGATTTTACTGACGGAACCATTATGTCGCCGGAATATTATATTAATTTTAACCTGGAGGGTGATACAGAAGACAAAAATGCTTACTGCGAGGGCTTACGGGATGTTATAAATGACACAGGAATCAGTCATCTGGCTTCGGTAGATAATATCTATACAACGAGACCGGAAATGTTTGGAATATATGGAGGCTTGTTCTTTATTGGAATCTTTATAGGAACACTGTTCCTGATTACGACAGTCATGATAATTTATTATAAGCAGATATCTGAGGGCTATGATGACAGGGAGCGCTTTGGAATCATGCAGAAGGTTGGAATGAGTAAGGCAGAGACCAAGAGTGTTATCAGAAACCAGATTGTACAGGTATTCTTCCTGCCGATTCTGCTTGCAATCGTGCATATTTGTTTCGCATTCAAGATAATCAAGGATGTACTTGTCATGTTGAACTTCACGAATGTGACGCTGTTTGTAACATGCACCATCGGAACCATTCTGGTATTTACTCTGGTGTACTTCATAGTATACTGGCTGACCGCAAGGACATATTATAGAATTACATCGCAGGCTAGCGTATAACGTGGGATAGGGGCTGCCACATTTATCTGATATAGTATGTATATTACGGAAAACACGCTCTCGCTCCGTTGCTTACGCAGCAGTACTAAGCTCGACATAAAAGAATCCGACCTTGCAATTTACACTTTGTGTATTGCAAAGTCGGATTCTTTTCTATCTCGCTAAGTGCTGGCGTTCGCAAAGGGTTTTCCGTAATATACATACTGTATCAGATATATGTGGCAGCCTTTCGTGATGTTACACTTGATATTCCACCGCATTTTCAATGAGAGAATAAATACGTGGATGTTCACCACATATGTCGCAGGCCGGACTGCTGCCAACGACAGGTACTTCATGAAAATGCATGCCGAGTGTGTCAATTTGGAGAATACGCCCGGTCAGAAGCTCACCGATTCCAAGCAGATATTTGATTGCTTCGGTCGCCTGAATACTGCCAATTATTCCGGTAGCAGAACCGAGTACTCCGACTTGGGCTGCAAGTGGAGCATCTGCAGGGGAAGGGACTTCTTCTATCAGGCAACGGAGGCATGGACCATGTCCGGGTACATAGGTCATGACCTGCCCGCCAAAACGGACAATCCCAGCGTGACAGTATGGTTTGGCACCCAGTACACAGGCATCGTTGATCAGAAATTTAGATTCAAAACGATCTGTACAATCCAGAATAAAATCATATGGGGCAATGGTGTCGGAAATGTTATAAACGGACATTTTTTCATCGACAGGAATTACGTTGATATCAGGATTTATTTCATGTATCCGCTTTTCGGCGGAGACAATCTTACGCATTCCGACGTGCTTCGTCGTATGGATAATCTGTCTCTGCAGATTCGTGAGTTCGACTGTGTCAAAGTCCGATATACCAAGGGTACCAACGCCTGCTGCCGCAAGATACATCAGCGCAGCACCTCCGATGGCTCCGGCACCGATTACCAGAACTTTTGAGGATAGTAACTTTTTTTGCCCATCCGTACCGACTTCCTTTAAAAGACTATTTCTTTCATATCTTGTTTTTTGTGTCTCGTTTAGTTCCATGTTGTTTCCCTGCCAGTAAAATATAAAAGTGATTTTGTATACTATGAAATCAAAAATGTATATGCATGGTATCAAATGATGGTTCCGCCGCCAACCACGATATCCTCATCATAGAGAACCACCGCTTGTCCCCGTGTGATGGCACGTTGCGGTTCATCAAATACAACCTGGATTTTATCATCTTCGACTTGTGTTACGGTTGCCCACTGTTCGGTGTGCCGATAACGTACCTTGGCTTTCAATCTGACGGGCTCGGATATTTTTTCCATGCTGATAAGATTAAGATCCGATGCAATCAAGGTGTCAGAGTATAAATCACTGTCTCTTCCAAGCACCACGGTGTTATCTTTCGGATTTACTGCCATGACATACATAGGCTCTTTCAGTGCAAGACCGAGACCTTTGCGCTGTCCGATGGTATAACGAATGATACCTTTATGGCGACCGAGAACATGTCCGTCAATATCGACGAAATCTCCCGCAGGATAATTTTTTCCGGTATAGTCTTCTATAAACTCGGCATAGCTTCCGTTTTGTACAAAGCAGATATCCTGGCTGTCATGTTTTTTTGCATTTATAAATCCCTGGGCTTCTGCGATGGCACGGGTTTCTGATTTCGTCATGCTGCCGAGAGGAAACTGCGTATGTGCAAGCTGTTCCTGTGTCAGAGAATAGAGCACATAGCTTTGATCCTTGGATGCATCCACAGCCTTGCGCAGTAAAAAACGTCCGGTTGTACTGTCCTGTGTAATCTGTGCATAATGTCCGGTTACAACATAGTCATACCCCAGCTCCTGTGCACGGTTGTACAGGTATTCAAATTTCAGGTACCGGTTGCAGTCAATACATGGATTCGGGGTTATGCCACATTCATAGCAGCGTATAAATTTCTCGATGACCTCTTCCTTAAAACGGTCGGAAAAATTAAAAACATAATATGGGATATGCATAGATGCGGCGACGGCACGGGCATCCTCCACATCATCCAAAGTACAGCAACTGTGTTCTCTGGGAATACAGATATCTTCATTGTGATATAATTTCATGGTAGCACCGATACAGTCATATCCCCGGCTGTGCATCAGATATGCGGCAACGCTGGAATCCACTCCGCCGCTCATGGCTATTAAGGCTTTATGGTTCATGTGATTTGTCATATTATTCACCCAGTTCAATCATTTTATCAATGCAGGCTTTTGCCTTGGAAATTGTTTCATCATCCAGCATAATTTCTTCACCACCGACACCCATAACTGCATGTAAGACATCAGGCAGTGTTGTGGACTTCATATTGGAACATATGAGATCCTTGGAGAGTGGATAGAAGAATTTATCCGGGCATTCATAAGCAAGGTGGTCGGCAATGCTGATTTCCGTTCCGATGATAAACTCTTTCTTATCGGAATTCATGGCATATTTCATAATACCCACCGTAGAACCGACATAGTCTGCCTGGGCAACAACTTCAGGAACACATTCAGGATGGACAAGAAGCTCTGCATTCGGATGAAGCTTTCTGGCTTTTTGTACATCCTTTGCGGTTACTCTGGCATGAATCGGACAGCCACCCTGAAGAAGTTTGATATTTTTATCCGGAATCTGCTTTGCCACATAATCACCAAGGTTGCAGTCCGGAATAAACAGAATATCTTTGTTTGGAATATTGTTTACAATCTTGACAGCAGAGGATGAGGTGACACATACATCGCATATGGTTTTCAGCGCCGCCGTCGTGTTAATGTAGGCTACGACTGTGTATCCGGGATTCTGCTTTTTAACTGCGGAGATTAATTCCACATCCATCTGCTCTGCCATAGGGCATCCGGCAATGGGATTAGCGAGCAGTACCGTTTTTTCCGGGGAGAGAATTTTTACGGTCTCTGCCATAAAACGGACGCCACACATGATAACGGTTTTCTGTGGAGCAGTGGTAGCCATAACGGAAAGTTGGTAGGAGTCACCTGTAAAATCAGCCACTTCGATAATTTCTTTGGACTGATAGCTATGTGCAAGAATACAGATATCTTTTTCTTTTTTTAACCGCAGTATTTCCTGTTGCATTTCGTTCATGTTCATAATTGTTTTACTCCTTTTTCACATCGCCTATGGCGGTCACTATATCATAACCGGCCAGCTTTACACGTTTTTCCAGACAGCCACGACATTGTGCCGCCTCTTCGCCGGTACAGATTTTATTTTCATATAATTCATATAATTTGCGAACCTCCACAGGGGAGAGATTCGGCATCACAACGTTGGCACCGGCCTGAAGTCCCAGCTCGCGTCCCTGCGGATGTATGGTTCCGAGGGCTGTGGTGGCAGGCAACAGTACATAAGGAAACATGAGACGCAAAATGGATATCAGTCGCAAAGTCAGTGTCAGGCTTCCACTTGCATGTCCGGCAAATGGGGTATCTGCATGGCAGATATAAGGCCCGATTCCAATCATGTCCGGTTTAAGCTCCTGCAGAAAACGGAGATCCGAAATCAGGTTTTCTGTGGTCTGGTATGGAGAACCGACCATAAAACCGGCTCCTACCTGATATCCGATATCCTTTAAATCGTACAGACATCGTTTCCTGTTTTCCGGGTCCATTTTGGCTGGATGCAGTCTGCGATAATGCCCGTTTGATGCGGTCTCGTGGCGGAGCAGATAGCGGTTTGCTCCGGCGTCGAACCATGCCTGATAGGTTTCTCGTGGTTTCTCGCCGACGGAAAGCGTGATGGCACAGTCCGGGTAATGACTGCGTATAGCAGAAACAATATCACAAATCATGGTATCCGTGTAGAAGGGATCCTCACCGCCCTGCAATACAAAGGTACGAAATCCCAGACTATAGCCGGTATGGCAACAGGCGAGTATATCATCCTTGGAAAGCCGGTATCGTGTGACATGCCTGTTATCACATCGGATTCCACAGTAGTAACAGTTGTTTTTGCAGTAATTGGTAAATTCTATAAGCCCGCGGATATATACATCTGTTCCGTAAATGCTGCGGCGTACCCGGTCTGCGGATACGGCAAGCAGATGGTTGATATTTTTTTCATCTGCCACAGCAGGAACATAAAAATCACAATCCTGTAAATCCGTTGTCAAAAGCATATGGAGTTCGGTATCGTCCGCATTATGCAGTTGTTCCAACTTCTGTATGATAGCTGTGACATTTCTGGACATGTTTGTCTCCTGTTTGTCCGTTGTTAAATGTGACATAATTCTTTTGGCACATTTTAT
>CAMAMD010000043.1 GCA_945836785.1 uncultured Clostridium sp. | reverse complement strand
CCGCTCCCGCTGCGTGAGCAACGAGCGGGAGCGGGTTTTCCTAAAATAGATATACCATATGCATAACAGCTCCGTGAAATATTTTTGCAAAGCAGTTTTAACAATGCTTTATTTTATGATGGCTGGTTCTATGGCCTGTTTAACTGCCTCCATGATGATGATGGTAGTGTACTGGTTATCTTTGGAGTAGGTGATTTCGTCCATGTTAGATACGACTGTAATCTGGTTGTTGATTTCATCCAGAGATGGTTGAATCAATGGGTACATGGCGGTCACGGTATCATCCAGATTGGAAATGTCGACATGAGATACGGTATTTTCGTCTACGGTCACCGTTACCTGTAACTGGGAGCCACCCAGATTCAGCTCAGATGTATATACGCCGGGTTTATATGTAGTGATGGTTTCAGTGCTTTCCTCAGCTTGTTCCTGTCCCTGTGATGAGGAGATTGCATCCTTTTTGTCGGAGTCGGTCTTGGAATCTCCGGAAAACATGTAAACCAGCAGGAGAATCAACAGGATTCCCAATACAATAAAAATGCCGGTATATATCAGTTCTTTTGATTTTAATACAATAATTTTGGTATTGGAAGACATATAAAAACTCCTCACTTAGATTATTATAAATATATTCGGGGTGAGGAGCTTTTATAACTGTTTTTATGAAATTAGGGATAAAAATTACAGCTTTGCATATCCGAAACTGTTTACGATGGCATTAATTTTCTGACCTGCTTTGCACATAGGGCATTCTGTGGCAGAATAGGTTGCATAATTTGGAATATCATCTGTTGTAAATATAGTGTTTACACGTTGACCGTGTATTTCCTTTGCCGCTGAGAATATGGAGGAGACACCTGCAATTGTTCCACCGTAATATTCAATACATTCCAGTGCGGTTTTAACTGTTTTTCCTGTTGTTGCGGTTGCAAGTAAAACAAGAACATGTTTATTCCTTATCATTGGAAGAAAATTTTCACGGAACATCAGCTGTCCCATAGCATTTTGCTCCGGCGTAATAATATATACGGTATTATGTAGATTGGCTGACAGAATCCCTGCGCTTGTGAGCTCATCGGCCAGATAGGCACCAATAATATCTGTACCATCAAGACAGATAATTGTGTCAATTACAGTGGTTGCAACGTACTCCTGCACAAGAGCTTTTGCAACGGCTTTTGCCTCGTTTCTTCTCGATTTTAAACTGGTCATATCAATATAATAATTGATATGAGATGATGATGTGGCAAAATGCCCCGGTGTAGCAGTCAACGATATCAGATTGTTGTATTGTGAATTAATCTTGAAAGAATTTGTATTTTCCATAATAACCTCCTTATAAAGAATGATAGTTATACAATATGTTTTTCTCTATTAAGATATTATACATTTTATAAAACGGTATGGCAAGGGATATAATTTAAAAGTGATTACCGATATTCTATTGTGTTAATGTTTTCACTGTTTATTCACAAATTATAACTTGATATATTCTGTAATTAATGCTATATTGTTTTTAAAGCATTAAATTTCTATTCTATACTTAGTGGTTTGTATTCATACCGCATCTAACATTCTTAGAATCTCAGAACTTCGATGCTTTATTTCACAAAAATATAAGCAGCGGGGAAAAGGGATTCGATACGGGATGTTACAATTTTCCTCCTGCGGACAATTGAAGGAGGAAATTATATGAACAACAAAGTTACGGAGACTGAACTGCATGAAATGTTACCAAAACCACGTCGTGATTACAAGGATACTATTTTTCGGATGATTTTTTCTGAAAAAAAAGGAATTGTTGGCATTGTATAACGCAGTCAATGGAACGGATTATAATAATCCCGATGACCTGGAGATTACTACACTGGAAAATGCTATTTACATGACTGTCAAGAACGATATTTCATGTGTCATTGACATGCGTCTTGATTTGTATGAACATCAATCCACAGTGAATCCCAATATGCCGCTCCGGGATTTGGATTATGTGTCAAAGAGTTATGAGCGGTTCCGTGATGGATTGGATATCTATTCTACGAAAATGATTAAGCTTCCGAATCCAAAGTTTATTGTATTTTATAATGGGGAGGAGGAACAACCTGCTCGCAGGGAGATGAGGTTATCGGATGCATATACGCATAGGGAAGAGAATCCTAGTTTGGAGCTTATCGTGATACAGATTAATATCAATCCGGGTTATAATGATGAGTTGCTCGAAAAATGTCCTATATTGAAAGAATATATGCAGTATGTGGGAAAAGTAAGGATATACCAGAAGAATTTGCCTTTGGAACAAGCGGTCGTGCGTGCAGTGGACGACTGTATTAGAGAGGGCATACTTGCTGATTTTCTGAGAAAGAATAAAGCGGAGGTAATCAGTATGAGTATTTATGAATATGATGAAAAGCTTCATGAACAAACAATGGTTGATATCGGTCGTGAAGAAGGAATCTCTATCGGTCGCACAGAAGGTATTATAGGTACAGTAAAAGCATTGCAAAGTCTGGGATATTCTGACATTCTAATTACAGAAAAGCTGATGGAAATATATACCATGACACGAGATGAAGCAACCGGATATATCTGTAAAAATTCCGATTCTGAATGAAATAAATTTGCCCCATGGAACGGTTGAAATAAAAAACCCTAAAATGTTATAATGTACGCGAACACAATGAGCCAAGCGGCTGCGAAGCAGACATTTGGCGAATGTGCGCGAACCGCAGAGGAGCGAAGCGAAAATGCGGTAAAAAAAGAACACAATGAGCCAAGCGGCTGCGAAGCAGACATTTGGCGAATGTGCGCGAACCGCAGAGGAGCGAAGCGAAAATGCGGTAAAAAAAGAACACAATGAGCCAAGCGGCTGCGAAGCAGACATTTGGCGAATGTGCGCGAATACAGAGTTGAACGATACAGGGAGACAGGGGTTATGGCATTGCAATTCATTTTCGGCCCGTCCGGAGCTGGAAAATCACAATACATCTACAACAAAATAATTCAGGATTCTCTGGATAATCCCAGGGTAAATTACATTTTGCTGGTGCCGGAGCAATACTCTATGGCATTACAGAGAAAAATGGTCAGACTGCATCCGAATGGCGGTACGATGAATATAGATGTCATTGGATTTAACAGACTGGCCTACAGAGTATTTGATGAGCTGAATGTAAAACCGGCAAGGGTTCTGGAGGATTTTGGAAAGTCCATGCTTATCCGTCAGGTGGCAGGTTCCGTAAAGGAACAGTTGACTGTATATGGAGGCTGTTTGGACAAGCCGGGCTTTATAGACGAGGTAAAGTCTCTGATGTCAGAGATGTATCAGTACGATATCTCCAGAGATAAATTAAAACAAGTGATTGCAACTTTGGAGGAGACGGGAGAAAATGGGCTTCTTCTACGTAAACTGAGGGACATGCTCACTATTTTTGAGGCCTTTGACAGAAAAACAACTGATTCCTATATCGTTGCGGAGCAGTTGACTGAACTGCTGGCTTCGTATGTGGGGGAGTCCGCACTAATAAAAAACAGTGTGATTGTCATGGATGGGTTTACGGGATTTACGCCGATACAGTTGGCGTTAATCAGGCGGCTTATGGTATGTGCGAGAGATATTAAAATTGTTCTCACCATAGATGCAAGGTCCCATCGAAAGAAGAGAATTGCGGAGCATGAGCTGTTTTATCTGACGCGCAAGACGCAGGATACTCTTATTCATGTTGCTGACATGCTGCGAGTTCCGTTGGAGGAGGATGTTTTTATCGGTGAGTCGGGAACGACGAGATGGAGCGGGGAAACAGATGTTGAGCATCCGTTGTGTCATATGGAACAGAATTTGTTTCGCTATCCCTATGAGCGATATGAACGCGACTGTGGAGATGCTGTCAGGATTGTGGAATATGATACACCGCGCAGGGAGATTATGGGGATTGCGGGAGATATCAGAAGACTTGTTATGCATGAGGGCTATCGTTACAGGGATATTGCCGTGATAAGCGGAAATCTGGAGGGAAGCATGGAGTATGTGGAGCAACAGTTTCCATTGCATGATATCCCCTATTTCCTTGATTACAGCCAACCGGTAAAAAACAATCCGTATGTTGATGCAATCGGGCATGCACTGATGTTGGTTGAGAATAATTTTTCCTATGACAGTGTATTTGCGTTCCTCAAATCCGGTGTTGTGGAGGATCTTGGGCAGGATGAGATAGAAGCACTTGAGAATTATTGCCTGGCACGCGGAGTCAGGGGCGTAACATGGTGGAATAAAAGTTTTGATGAATCCGTTGAGGATACCAGAATGTATGTTATGGATATTCTGCTTCCTTTTTATGAGCGGATAAGTGGGACGCATGTACAGATAAAAACATATATAGCGGCGATTCGGGATTTGATGGATAAGCTTCATTACGAACTGCGTATGGCGGAACCAAAAGGATTATATGGTAAGTTATGCGAGGTCTTAGATAAAATGTCCGAGATTATGTCGGAGGATGAGGTGGAAATTGGTGAGTTTCATGAGTTAATTGATCTCGGCCTCAAAGATTTGTCACTTGGAAGAATACCGAATATGCTTGATATGGTGATAGTGGGTGATATTACCAGGACACGTCTGGATGAGGTTAAGGTTCTGTATGTGGTTGGTGTTAACGACGGCATTATACCCAAAAAAGGGACACCGGCACAGATTATAAGTGACAGAGAGAAAGAAAAGCTGGTAGAACTTGATATGGAGCTTGCACCGACAGAGAAGATGAATTCTTATGTGGAGCAGTTTTATCTGTATATGAATATGACAAAACCGAAAGATATGCTTTGTCTGTCCTATACGAAATTAAACTGTAATAATGAGCCGATGAGGCCATCCTATATCATAGGCAGAGTACGAAATATATTTCCGTCTATACGGATTTTACAGGAAGATGAAATGTTAGAAATTGATACACCTGCCGCAGGCGTGGAACCGTTGGTATACGGAATCAGAGCTTTGATGGATGGCGAAACAGAGGACATGGAGGAAATTTTGCAACTGTACCGGCTTTACATGGAACATGGGGAAACACTGGTCTTAAGCAGAATTCAGGAGGCGGTGTGTTATCACAATATTCCTGAAAAGTTATCAGAGACAGTGGCAGATTTGGTTCATCTGAAATTGATGTCGCAGTCTGTATCCAGGTTGGAACATTTTTCAAGCTGTGCATATGCCTATTTTCTGCAATATACGATAGGTCTTCGTGAGCGGGATGTCAAGAAAATTGATAATAGAAATATCGGTAACATTCTGCACAGTGCTATGGAAAAACTGTATCGTCATGTACATGATAACCGTGAAAATGACTGGAGCTGTATATCGGATGCGGAACGGGATGAGATGGTGGCAGGGTTTGTGGAGCAGGCATTTGAGACGGAATATAGAGAACAGGTATCAGATGATGGGCGATACAAATATCTGCGTGACACATTGGTACGAATCGGGAAACGTACAGCGGAAATGTTGTGTCATATCGGTGAAAAGGATAACCTGAAACCGGAATATTTTGAGTATAGATTTACGGAACAGATTCCATATGGTGAGGATGGAAAAAATATGACTTTGCAGGGAATTGTGGATAGGGCGGATTTGTGTTATGACGAAGTATCAAAACAAGTCTCTATGCGGGTTATCGATTATAAATCAGGCAGGCATGATTTTAAAATCAGTGAGCTGTACGAGGGATTGCAGTTACAGCTTGCCATATATACCAATATAATGTTGGAATTGGTAGACAAACAATATAATAAAGGAATACAGCCGCAGGATGAGAATTATGTCGGTATAGCACCGGAAGGCATGTATTATTATCAGATGAAAGACCCTTATGTGGATGCAGAGAGTATAGATGAAGCGGAAGAAAAACGGGAAAAGGAATTAAAATTGCGGGGATTGGTAAATGACACAGAGACGGATTTTGACATGGTGCTTAAATTTGCTGTTAAAAAGGCATGCAATATTGCCGAACGGATTGCTGCGGGTGAGATTGAAAAGAACCCTATCGTGAAAGAGGGTAGAGCAACATGCGAGTATTGTGCTTATGTGGATGTATGCCGGTTTGATGACAGATATGGAGGAAACAGATACCGTTATCCGAAATACAAAGAGAGTGACAAAAAACATGTATATGAGGAAATAAGGCGGATGATGGGAGGTGAGCCGCATGGCGTGGACGCAGGAACAACAGAGGGTGATTGATGAGCGTGGAAGCAGTATCCTGGTATCTGCGGCTGCCGGTTCGGGTAAAACTGCTGTTTTGGTGGAACGGATTTTACGTCAGGTTTTGGATGAGGAACATCCCTGCGATATAGATGAATTTCTGGTTGTGACATTTACAAATGCCGCTGCAGCACAGATGCGGGATAAAATTGCGGCAAAGCTGGAACAGGCATTGGAGGAAAAGCCGGAGAGTGAGCATTTGATGCGGCAGCTTCTGTTGGTCAATAGGGCGGATATTACCACGATTGACAGTTTTTGTCTGAAACTTGTGAAAGAACATTTCAGTCTTCTCAATCTGGATTCTGCGTTTGCAATAGGGGATCCTGGGATGATGGAGCTTTTGAAAAGTGATGTGCTGGAAGAATTGTTTGATGCGAAGTTTCAGGCAGAAGATAATAAAATATTTACAAATCTGATGGATATTTTCGGAAGTGGCTATGATGATGGAAAACTGCGGGATATTGTGCTGCAAATCTATCATATGGCATCGACGTATCCGCTACCGTCACGTTGGATTGCCGGGGCAAAAGAGGCTCTTATGATTGATTCCGAGGCAAAACTGGAACAGACCGGTTGGATGGAACAACTGAGAAAAATGATCCATATTAAGGCGAGAGAAGCACTGGAATTTGTGGAACAGGGAAAGCATATATGTGGTTTGCCGGGAGGGCCGGATAAAAATGGGGCTGTTGCCGTGGAAGACGAGACCATGATACAGGAAATTTTATGTGCAGAGGATTATCGGTCGATATATGCGGCTATGCAGACGCCATGGAGACGTCTGGCAGTATGTCGCGGAGATAAATATGATAAGGAACTCGTCGAAAAATTTAAGGATATCAGAAATGAATACAAGGCAATTATAAATAGTATTAGCATATGCAAAATTCCGCTGGAGGATGTGCTGAACCAAATTGGAGAAATGCGGCAATATCTGATTCCGCTGCTTGAACTTGTGGAGGAGTTTATGGAAGCATTTGCGGAAAAGAAGAAGAACCGTAAGCTGATGGAATTTTCGGATGTTGAGCATATGGCGTATCAGCTTGTCTGTGGCGGATATGATGCGGAGGGAAAAGCTGTTCCAACCGAGGTGGGGCGGGACATTGCAGGCAGGTATCGTGAGATATTTATTGATGAGTATCAGGACAGCAATTTTTTGCAGGAGGACATTTTGTGCTCGATATCGGGAGTATATCGGGGAGATTATAACATGTTTATGGTAGGAGATGTCAAACAGAGTATATATCGTTTCAGAATGGCAAGACCTGATTTGTTCATCGAAAAATACAACCGGTTTTCGGACAGCGGTCAGGAAGTAAAAATCGAACTGAAAAATAACTTCAGATCACGGGATGTTGTATTGCAGGCAGTAAACTACTTCTTTTATCAGATTATAGGGGAGGATTTGGGCGGCATACGCTATGATGAACATGTGGCACTTGTGCCGACGAAAGAGTTCCCTGTGGGAGAAAATCTGAACCTGAGTGATAAAACAGAGATTATGATAGTGGATTGTAACACAGAGGCGTATGAGGAGGAAAATCCCGATAAACTTGTCTTGGAGGCAGAAATGATAGCCGGGAGAATCAAGGAACTTGTTGATGTGAATACCGGGCTTGATATCTATGATGAGGATGAACAGAGATACAGGAGGGCAGAGTATCGCGACATTGTTATCCTGGCCCGCAGTGTAAAAGGGCTTGGAGAGTCAATGTACAATACACTGACAGCCCATGGAATTCCAGTGTATTTGGACGATCCGAAAGGGTATTTTAATGCGGTGGAGATTAAGACGATACTTTCTCTACTTGCGGTGGTGGATAACAGCAGGCAGGATATCCCGCTTGCGGCGGTGCTTTTGTCCCCGATGGCAAATATAACGGAAAATGAGCTGGCAGTTATATGTGATTATGCGGAAAAGCAACTTGCACATTCGACACTTCTATATGATAAATGCCTGTGCTATGAGATGGAACATCAGGATGGTATTAGTGAAAAGCTCGGACGATTCTTTGATATTGTTGATGAGTTGAAACAGGATAAGACAGTTATGTCTATCTCTGCTCTCATTTGGAAAGCAATTCAGATGACGGGATATTATACCTATGCCATGACCATGCCGATGGGGGCAAAAAGAAAGGCCAACATTGACATGTTGCTGGAGAAAGCTCATAGTTTTGAAAATGGTTATTATAAAGGACTGTTTCATTTTTTGCGGTATGTGGAAAAATTAAAAATTAATGAAGTAGATTTCAGTGAAGCACACGTACTCGGAGATGGAGAAAATGTGGTGCGGATTCTTTCCATGCATAAAAGTAAAGGACTGGAATATCCGATTGTGTTTGTCAGCGGTTTGGGAAAACAGTTTAATCAAAATGACAGTAAAGACAGTTTGATTTTACACAGCGATTATTATCTTGCATCGATGGTAATGGACAGGGCACACCGCTTTAGAAAAAAGTCATTCATGAGAGAGTGTTTCCGCCTGCTGATAAAACAGGAAAATATGGCGGAAGAACAAAGGATTCTTTATGTTGCAATGACGAGGGCAAAAGAAAAACTAATCTTGACAGGTGGCTTGTCTGACGTAAATCAGGTCATGGAAAAGTATGCAAGCCTGGCATCCTGTGAAGATATACTGCTTCCGTATGGAATCCGTCAGGATGCAAAGAGTTTTATGCATTTGATTATTGCTGCGATGGTAAGATACGATACATTAGGAAATCACCTTCAGGCTGAGAATATCATCTCATGGAAGATTGCAGGTCGTGAGACATTGCATATGAAAGCCGTGGAGACTGCCGCCCATCAGGGCTATACCATGGAAACAATAAAGCAAATGGCAAAGCAAACGGCGAAAGGAGATGCTTACAGACGCTATGAGGAAAACTTTGCATATCGGTATCCATATGAGGCTTTAACAAGCATTCGCAGCAAAATGTCCATATCCGATATTAAAAAAATGAAAGCATATGACGGACAGGGCTATGATATAGATACTGAGTTTGCTGTAGCTGATATACAGGAAGACAGGGAAATTGTTTCCGTTGATGGGACGCATACGGGATTGACAGGTGCGGAACGGGGTACCATCGTTCATAAGTTTATGGAGCTGCTTCCGTTTGAAGAACTTAGCGGTGGGGCGGATTACAGGAGTTTTGTACGGTCATTTAAGAATACTCTGCGGGAAAGAAATATTTTTGATGACAGGGAGCTTTCGGCAATCAATGACAGTAAAATCTGTGGGATGCTTGACTCTCATCTGGGGCAGAGAATGATACAGGCAGCATGCAGGAAAGAATTATATAAGGAACAACAGTTTTCGATAGGAATACCGGCTGTACAGATATATAATGAGGAACAGTCGCAGCTCCCTGATGTAGATGACATTGTGATTGTACAGGGAATTGTAGATGCCTTTTTCTATGAAAATGGTCAGATTGTGCTGATGGATTATAAGACTGACCGTGCAGATGAAGAGACTTTGCTGGGACGTTACAGGGCACAGCTTGATTATTATGCGGATACATTGCGTAAGCTGACAGGCTGTCCGGTGAAAGAGAAGATTATGTATTCGTTTTTTATGAATCGGGAGATAGAACTCAGAGATGAAATTTAAAAGTAGTTGATATTCCCGAAAAGATATATTACAATAAGCGGATGTGCAGAAAGATAATTTTGAGATAGCATTTTGTTATAGGAGGCAAATATGGCAAGAACAGAAAATGAAACAGCAGGTGTTACACTGCTTGGAAATCAGAGGGTACAGTATCCTTCGGATTACTCTGCGGAAATACTCGAGACTTTTGTTAATAAGCATCCGGAAAATGATTATTTTGTTAAATTTAACTGTCCGGAATTTACCAGTTTGTGTCCGATTACCGGACAGCCGGATTTTGCGACAATATATATATCTTATGTACCGGGAGAACGTATGGTGGAGAGTAAGTCTCTCAAATTATATTTGTTCAGTTTCCGCAATCATGGTGATTTTCATGAGGACTGTGTCAATATTATTATGAAGGATCTGAT